>JAXHLR010000004.1:300000-494280 GCA_034521975.1 Acidimicrobiales bacterium
CCGAGCTGCTCGTCGACATGGACCCGGCGCGCTCGCTCGAACTGGTGGACCAGGCCGTGGCCGCCGCCGACCGCGAGGGCTGGCGCATGCTCGCCGGCGTGGGCCGTCTCACCGCCAGCTCGCTGCGGGCACGCTCCGCAGAGCCGTCCGATGCCATCGCCGGGTTCGACCGACTCATCCGGCACTGGGACCGACTCGGCGACACCAACCACCAGTGGACGACCCTGCGCAACCTGGTCGAGCTGCTCGTGCGACTCGACGATCCAGAGCGTGCCGCCCAGGTCCTCGGGGCGGTCACCAACAGCCCTCGACCCACGTTCGGGCTCGAGGAGGAACGCATGCGCGGCGCTGAGGCGACGATCCGCGCCACGCTCGGCACGCGGGCTGACGAGCTCGTCGAGCAAGGTGCCATCCTCGACCTCGACGCCACGATCGGGTTGGCGCTGGAGGCCCTCGCAGAGCTCGGATCGAAGGAGAACGCTGCCCCGGAGTGATCTCGACGCGAATCGAGGAGCAGCACGAGCGGTAGGCCTCGGGCCCTGTGTTCGACATCAATCGTGGGCGGCAAGGTGTTCGAGCAACAGGGCGCCGAAGCGGTCGGATGCCAGCTCGGGGATCCAGTGGTTCACGCCTTCGAGCACCTCGAAGCGGTAGGGGCCGGTCACCAGTGCCGCCGTAGCCTCCGCCGCGTCGCGACCCAGGGCCGGGTCCTGGTCGCTCCAGACGTACAGGGTGGGCATCGGCGAGGGCGGGGTCGCGGCACTCGAGGCGCCCGACATTGCTCGGTACCAGTCGACTGCGGCCACCAGGGCCCCCGGCTCGGAGAGGTCGGTGACGTACTCGTCAACCACCTCTGCTGGGAGTCCGTCGTAGGCGGCCCGCAACAGCGCGGCATCGTCGGCGAGGAGCTGGGCCTCGGGTTCTCCCCTCGGAGCCTCCCGGAACGTGCGCATGTACCCGGACCGCTGGTGCTGGTCCCCTTCACCGCTGCGGTAGCTGGCCCGGAACGCGGCGGGATGCGGGGTCGACGCCACCGACACGGTGTGGACCCGGTCAGGGTGGTGGCCCGCAACCATCCAGGCGATGGCCCCGCCGAAGTCGTGACCAACCAGATCGAACCGGTCCCACCCCAGTGCGTCGGCCACCTCGAGCACGTCGCCGACGAGCAGCTCGGGTGCGTAGGCCGCGGGGTCGTCCGGTCGGGCGCGGGGCGAGTAGCCGCGCTGGTCGAAGGCCACGGCCCGCTGACCGGCCCCGGCGAGCGCGTCCATCACCGGGACCCACGCTCGCGAGGTCTGGGGGAACCCGTGCAACAGCAGCACGGGACGCCCGTCCTCGGGTCCCGCCGCCCGTGCCCGGAAGGTCCACTGCTCGGTCCTGATCTCCACCGGCGGTCCTCCCTTCTCGGTCGTCCCATCGTAGGGCGCCTCGCCGGCATCGCTGTTCCTGGCAACGGCGCGCAGCGGTCGTGGCGGTCACTGCGGGGGCGT
Organism: Acidimicrobiales bacterium; assembly: GCA_034521975.1. Classification (NCBI taxonomy): domain Bacteria; kingdom Bacillati; phylum Actinomycetota; class Acidimicrobiia; order Acidimicrobiales; species Acidimicrobiales bacterium. The sequence goes on from JAXHLR010000004.1 coordinate 301,491, forward strand.
GTGCAACTCGATCCCCGCGTGCCGAGCGAGCGCGCCGAAGTCGCGGTCGGCATGGAGGATCGGTGTGGCGTGCCGGGCCGCGACCGCCCCGATGAGGCAGTCGATCAGCCTGCGTACGGTGTCGCCGCGGGTGCGACACGCCCGGTACAGCGCTGCGGCCTGCTCGTAGTCGACCGGGTCCGTGGGAAGGACGGTTGCCCGTGCCAACAGCCCCCGCAGGTCGCGCAGGTGGGTCTCGTCTCGCGCCCCGGCGAGCACCTCCATGCGGATCGCGTCGCAGATGGCGATGTCGCCAGCAAGCACTCGGTCCACCTCAGTACACACCGGACTGCCGGTATCTCGGAGGAACTCGACCCAGGCCGAGGTGTCGACGAGGATCACTCGGCTCGGCTTGCTCGCATCTCGTCGAGATCGCCATCCCAGCCCGAGCCGCGAAGCTGGCGAGCCTGCTCGAGGTCGAGTGCCTCCCCCGCAACCAGCCGGAGTGCCAAGTTGACCGCATCGCGCTTCGACCGGAGGTGGTAGCGGGCCATCACCCGCTCGCACGCTTCGTCATCGATGTCGATGTTGGTACGTGCCATACACCAAGGATACACCACTGCGGCAGGGGCCTCGTCAGCCTCACCGGCTCTTGCCGGGCGGGTTCGTCCGGATCCTGGAGTAGAGGTGGATCGAGACCTCCAGCGGGTCGTCGGGATCGTCGATCCAACTCGCCACCAACGGCGCCGCCGACGGCGACACCCCCAGGTGATGGCAGGGCATGAACCATCCCGCGCCGGTCGGGACCACGGCCGCGTACGCGATCTCGCCCGGTTGGGTGCACCGGCTGACCGAACCGTTCATCGCCTCGACGCAGCGGCCGGTGTCGTGGTCGATGAGGGTGAGCGAGTGACCGGGGTCGGTCGCCTCGACACGCCACAGCCGATGACGTGTGCCGACCCACTCGGCGAGTAGCTCGCGCTCATCGGCGGGCAGCAACGCGCCGAGCGTGTCGACGAACCAGGCGATGAGGTCGGCGTCGAGCAGGGCGATGGCCTCGGTCGCAGACTCGTGGAGCACCTCGGCGACCGCCTCGTGGTCGTCGTCGAACTGCTCGACGTCGGCCAGGTCAGCCACCACCTCGAGGAACGCCCACTGCTGTGGTGGACGGCGGAGCCACCACGCGGCCTTCTCCCACAGCCAGGCGACCCGCTCGTGCAGCGGATGGTCGTCGACCATGACGCCACAGCATCGCTTGGTCTTCACCTCCGACCCGCAGCGACAGGGATCGTTGCGCCCCGAGCCCGATCGCCGGGGCGGGTAGTGGGACAGCGTGTGGAGCATCACGTCGGTTCTGGGGTCGTCGACCCGTCCGAGCAGGCGCGTCGCGGTGGCGATGTCGCCCTCGACAAAGGCCAGGAATCCTCGGTCGAACAGTGCCGGTTCGAAGCCGTCGTCACGGGCGATGCTGAGATCGAGCTGTGCTCGCCACTGGTCGAATCGGCCGCGCAGCTCGGCCGTACGCGCCAGGACGTATCGGACCCCGGCGCTGTCGCCGTCGCCGGTCAGCGCCCGGTCGGCTTGGGCATCGAGCAGGCCGACTCCACTGCTCACCCCCGCCATCTCGACCATCGACTCGACGTATCTGGTGGCGACCTCGGGATCGCCGAGGAACGTGTGAGCATCGGGCTCCGAGCCGGGGTGCACAGCATCGTGGCCGAGATCGGCCAGGCAACGAGCCTGGGGCAGGCTCAGGTCGTACTCGTAGGCGAGGTCGACGAGGAGATCGTCATAGACCTTCGACCCAGCCAGCGGGTGGGTGGACATGGCTTCCTCCGGGATTCATGGATCACCGAGGGGGAAGCTCAGGCGTCACTGTACGCCGCGCCACCGACAGTGGGAAGGCCCTCGGGCTCGGCCAACGTTCCTACCTCGTGGCCGACTCTTGACTCTGTCCAGAATCGGCGCGATGGTCAACTCGTGTCCATCGAACCCGCCGAGACGCTTCGCCAGCACGACCTGCAGGTGACCGCCCAACGGATCGCGGTCCTGCGAGCCGTGGCGTCCGACCCCCACACCACGGCCAACGCGATCGTCGAGGTCGCACGGGACCAGATCGGAACCATCTCGCGGCAGGCGGTGTACGACACGCTCTCGCTGCTGACCGAGCGCGACATCATCCGTCGGATCCAGCCTGCTGGCTCGCCGGCGCGCTACGAGGGCCGGGTGGGCGACAACCACCACCACCTCGTGTGCCGGCACTGCGACCGTCTCGTCGACGTCGACTGCGCCGTGGGCGAGACGCCATGCCTCGTCCCCGTCAGCAACGGGAACTTCGTCGTCGACGAGGCCGAGGTCATCTACTGGGGCCTCTGCCCCGACTGCCAGTCCGCCGACTCCTGACCGACCCCACGCGCTCCCGACAACGCACCCTCCAACCGACACAAGGGGACACCCGATGGCCGAGAACCAGACCCAGAAGCCCGAGTGGGGTTCGCTCACCTCCAACGTGTTCAGGTCCAACGAGGACTGGTGGCCGAACGCACTGAACCTGCGGATCCTGCACCAGCACCATCCCGACTCCACGCCGATCGGCGTCGACTTCGACTACCGCAAGAACCTGGCGAACGTCGACATCGACGAGCTCACCCGCGACGTCGACGCGCTGATGACCGACTCGCAGTCGTGGTGGCCGGCCGACTGGGGCCACTACGGCCCGTTCTTCATCCGCATGTCCTGGCACGCCGCCGGCACCTACCGCGTGGTCGACGGCCGCGGCGGCGCCGGGACCGGCGCCCAGCGCTACGCGCCGCTGAACTCGTGGCCCGACAACGGCAACCTCGACAAGGCGCGCCGCCTGCTGCTGCCGATCAAACAGAAGTACGGCAGGGACATCTCGTGGGCCGACCTGTTCGTCTTCGCCGGGAACCGGGCGCTGGAGACCATGGGGTTCACCACCTTCGGCTTCTCCTTCGGCCGCAACGACATCTGGGCGCCCGAGGACGACATCTACTGGGGCCCCGAGAACGAGTGGCTGGCCGAGCACGACGAGCGCTACACGGGCAGCTGGGAAGACGGAAGCCGGACCCTCGACAACCCGCTCGCTGCGGTGCAGATGGGCCTCATCTACGTGAACCCCGAGGGTCCAAACGGCGTGCCCGACGCGATGAAGTCGGCCCAGGACGTGCGGGAGACGTTCGCCCGGATGGCCATGAACGACGAGGAGACCGTCGCGCTGACCGTCGGTGGCCACACGTTCGGCAAGATGCACGGCGCCGTCGCTGCGGAGAACGTCGGCCCCGAACCGGAGGGCTCGAGCTTCGCCGACCAGGGCCTGGGATGGACCAACAAGCACGAGACCGGCTTCGGCCAGTACACCATGACCTCTGGTCTCGAGGGTGCGTGGACCCCCACGCCCACCAAGTGGGACAACACCTACCTCGACACGATCTTCGCCCACGAGTGGGAGGTGGTGGAGTCCCCCGCCGGTGCCAAGCAGTGGCAGCCGCGCGAGGTGCAGGAGGGCTACTGGGTGCCCGACGCCCACGTCGAGGGCAAGGTGAACCCGCCGACGATGACGGCGGCCGACATGGCCATGATCGTCGACCCGGCGTACCTGGAGATCTCCAAGCGCTTCCACGAGAACCCCGACCAGCTGGCCGACGCGTTCGCCCGGGCCTGGTTCAAGCTCCTGCACCGCGACATGGGTCCGGCCACCCGCTACGTGGGCCCGCAGGCGCCCGACGAGAAGCTGCTGTGGCAGGACAACGTGCCGGCCCACGAGGGTCCCATGATCGGCGACGCCGAGATCGCCGAGTTGAAGTCGACGATCCTCGACTCCGGCCTCAGCATCGACCAGCTGGTCAAGACGGCGTGGGCGTCGGCGTCGACCTACCGCCACACCGACTACCGCGGCGGCGCCAACGGCGCTCGCATCCGCCTGTCGCCGATGAGCGAGTGGGACGTCCACGTGCAGTCTGGTGTCGGCGAGGTCATCCGCAAGCTGGAGGAGATCCAGGGCGATTTCAACGGCAAGGGCGGACCGCAGGTGTCGGTGGCCGATCTGATCGTGCTCGGCGGCAGCGCGGCCGTCGAGGCTGGGGCCAAGGCTGCCGGCTACGACATCACGGTGCCGTTCACTCCCGGCCGGACCGACGCCAGCCAGGACGAGACCGACGTCGACTCCTTCCAGTGGCTCGAGCCCAACGCCGATGGGTTCCGCAACTACGTCCGCAAGTTCGGGGCGGTGCCCACCGAGCATCTGCTCATCGACAAGGCGTTCATGTTGAACCTGACCGCTCCGGAGATGACCGCCCTCGTCGGCGGGCTCCGGCTGCTCGGCAACAACGTCGGCGACGAGGGCTACGGCGTGCTCACCGACCGTCCGGGCCAGCTGACCAACGACTTCTTCGTGAACCTGATCGACATGGGGACCAAGTGGTCGTCGGTCGACGAGAGCGAGGACGTCTTCGAGGGCCGCGATCGGGCCACCGACGACCTGAAGTGGAAGGCCACCCGCGTCGACCTCGTGTTCGGTGCCAACAGCCAGCTCCGGGCGATCGCCGAGGAGTACGGCTCCGCCGGCGGCGACGAGCTGATGCTCGATGCCTTCGTCCGCGGTTGGGTCAAGGTGATGGAGAACGACCGCTTCGACCTCGAGTGAGCGCACAGCCCGTCTGACGGTGGGGCGCCGCATCTCGCGGCGCCCTACCGGCGTCCGGGTCCCGATGGCCGCGGCGATCAGGCCATCAACGCGACGGTGAACAGGAGCAGGAGACCGACCGCGAAGCCGGTGCTCAGGATCGCCTTGGCGCCGGCGGTGCGTGAGGTGGTGATCTCGGGCAGCAGGTCGGTGGCAGCGATGTAGATGAAGTTGCCGGCGGCGAAGGGGACGAGGACGGCGACGTCGATGTGACCGCTGACGCCGTAGGCGAGGAGACCACCGACGAGGAAGGTGAGACCCGAGAGCACGTTGAACAACAGCGCCCGGCGGCGATCCCAGCCGCTGTGGACGAGGATCCCGAAGTCGCCGAGCTCCTGAGGAACCTCATGGGCCGCGGCCACCAGCCAGGTGACGATCCCGACCCGATGGTCGAGCACGAACGCGCTACCGACGGCGAGACCTCCGATGAAGTTGTGGAGACCGTCAGCAACGAGGATCAGGTAGCCGAGAGGGCGATGCGCGGCGACCGGACGATGGCAGTGGTGCCAGTGCAGGTACTGCTCGAGCAGGAAGAACGAGAAGATTCCGGCGGCCACCCAGGCCCAGACGGTGAGCTCGTTGCCCAGCGCATCGATCGACCCGGGCAACATGTGGAAGAGGGCGCCTCCGAGCAGTGCGCCGGCGGCGAGGGCCACCAGTGGCAGGACGAGCCTCTTGAAGGTCTCGGTCGGAACGATGAGGGTGAGACTGCCGGTGAGTGCGAGCGCGCTCATGGCGAATCCGGAGACGGTGATCCACCCGAGGGTCGTCACGCCGTCAGGTCACGCCGTAGCGGTCGGTGCAGGCCCATCGTCCGCGGTCAGGTCGACTGCAGGGTGCCGCCGTGGCGCTGGAGCACCTCGCGTGTCGCCCCCGGTTGGCCGTGACTGCAGACCGCGACCAACACCTGACCGGGCTCGAGCTGGGTGTGGGCGATCTGTTCGTGCGCGCTGAGCGCGCGCTCCTCCGTCGCCATGCCGACGAAGCCGCCGAGCATGGCGCCGCCGGGAACGGTTGCCGCACCCACGGCGAGCAATCCGCCAACGCCGACAGCGCCGATGACCGGGACGAGGGCACCCATGAGCACGAACCCGGCAAGGAACCCGACGACCACTCCGGTGCCCGCACCGGCTTCGAGGCGGTGGCCGAGGTCGACGTCGAGGTCGTGCTCGAACGCGAGCTGCCCCGACCCGTGCACCGCGACCCCGAGACTGTCGCTGCCCAGTCCGAGCTGGCGCAGCTCGTCCACTGCGGCCTCGGCACCGGACCGCTTCCCGAACACAGCAACGATGTGATCGTGCTCCTGGTGCGCCCGGATGTCGGCCTCGTCGAACGGCGGTCGGTGCAGGCGCTGCACGATGTAGGCATCGTCTCCCCCGGCAGCTTGCCCATAGGGCATCGTCAGCGTGCCGACCGGCTCGCCCGCCGCGGTGGTCAGGGCGAACACCACCGCTTCGTCCGCGGGATCGGTGGGCCCCTCGAAGCGAACCACCTCGACCACCGACAGCGCAGCCGGGTCGTGCCGCACCCCGGTCTCCACCGCCCGCAACGCGGGCCCGTCCGGCACGAGGTCGTCGCCGAAGCCCGCCTTGGCCAGCCGATCGAGCGCTTCGCTCATCGTCTCCATGGGCCAATCCTCCCAGCGTTCGGTTGCCGGCGACAGTGCCGAAGGACCCAGGATAACGGCCCTGGGCCGACGCGCTGATGACCGACTCGCAGTCGTGGTGGCCCGCCGACTGGGGCCACTACGGCCCGTTCTTCATCCGCATGTCCTGGCACGCCGCCGGCACCTACCGCGTGGTCGACGGCCGCGGCGGCGCCGGGACCGGCGCCCAGCGCTACGCGCCGCTGAACTCGTGGCCCGACAACGGCAACCTCGACAAGGCGCGCCGCCTGCTGCTGCCGATCAAACAGAAGTACGGCAGGGACATCTCGTGGGCCGACCTGTTCGTCTTCGCCGGGAACCGGGCGCTGGAGACCATGGGGTTCACCACCTTCGGCTTCTCCTTCGGCCGCAACGACATCTGGGCGCCCGAGGACGACATCTACTGGGGCCCCGAGAACGAGTGGCTGGCCGAGCACGACGAGCGCTACACGGGCAGCTGGGAAGACGGAAGCCGGACCCTCGACAACCCGCTCGCTGCGGTGCAGATGGGCCTCATCTACGTGAACCCCGAGGGTCCAAACGGCGTGCCCGACGCGATGAAGTCGGCCCAGGACGTGCGGGAGACGTTCGCCCGGATGGCCATGAACGACGAGGAGACCGTCGCGCTGACCGTCGGTGGCCACACGTTCGGCAAGATGCACGGCGCCGTCGCTGCGGAGAACGTCGGCCCCGAACCGGAGGGCTCGAGCTTCGCCGACCAGGGCCTGGGATGGACCAACAAGCACGAGACCGGCTTCGGCCAGTACACCATGACCTCTGGTCTCGAGGGTGCGTGGACCCCCACGCCCACCAAGTGGGACAACACCTACCTCGACACGATCTTCGCCCACGAGTGGGAGGTGGTGGAGTCCCCCGCCGGTGCCAAGCAGTGGCAGCCGCGCGAGGTGCAGGAGGGCTACTGGGTGCCCGACGCCCACGTCGAGGGCAAGGTGAACCCGCCGACGATGACGGCGGCCGACATGGCCATGATCGTCGACCCGGCGTACCTGGAGATCTCCAAGCGCTTCCACGAGAACCCCGACCAGCTGGCCGACGCGTTCGCCCGGGCCTGGTTCAAGCTCCTGCACCGCGACATGGGTCCGGCCGAGCGCTACGTAGGCCCGCAGGCGCCCGACGAGAAGCTGCTGTGGCAGGACAACGTGCCGGCCCACGAGGGTCCCATGATCGGCGACGCCGAGATCGCCGAGTTGAAGTCGACGATCCTCGACTCCGGCCTCACCCTCGAGCAGCTGGTCAAGACGGCGTGGGCGTCGGCGTCGACCTACCGCCACACCGACTTCCGGGGCGGCGCCAACGGCGCTCGCATTCGCCTGTCGCCCATGAGCGAGTGGGACGTCCACGTGCAGTCTGGTGTCGGCGAGGTCATCCGCAAGCTCGAGGAGATCCAGAGCGGCTTCAACGGCAAGGGTGGTCCGCAGGTGTCGGTGGCCGATCTGATCGTGCTCGGCGGCAGCGCGGCCGTCGAGGCTGGGGCCAAGGCTGCGGGCTACGACATCACGGTGCCGTTCACTCCCGGCCGGACCGACGCCAGCCAGGACGAGACCGACGTCGACTCCTTCCAGTGGCTCGAGCCCAACGCCGATGGGTTCCGCAACTACGTCCGCAAGTTCGGGGCGGTGCCCACCGAGCATCTGCTCATCGACAAGGCGTTCATGTTGAACCTGACCGCTCCGGAGATGACCGCCCTCGTCGGCGGGCTCCGGCTGCTCGGCAACAACGTCGGCGACGAGGGCTACGGCGTGCTCACCGACCGCCCGGGCCAGCTCACCAACGACTTCTTCGTGAACCTGATCGACATGGGCACCAAGTGGTCGTCGGTCGACGAGAGCGAGGACGTCTTCGAGGGCCGCGATCGGGCCACCGACGACCTGAAGTGGAAGGCCACCCGCGTCGACCTCGTGTTCGGTGCCAACAGCCAGCTCCGGGCGATCGCCGAGGAGTACGGCTCCGCCGGCGGCGACGAGCTGATGCTCGATGCCTTCGTCCGCGGTTGGGTCAAGGTGATGGAGAACGACCGCTTCGACCTCGAGTAGGCGAACGATCCTCGGACGGTGGGGCGCCGCATCTCGCGGCGCCCTACCGGCGTCCGGGTCCCGATGGTCGAGGCGATCAGGCCATCAACGCGACGGTGAACAGGAGCAGGAGACCGACCGCGAAGCCGGTGCTCAGGATCGCCTTGGCGCCGGCGGTGCGTGAGGTGGTGATCTCGGGCAGCAGGTCGGTGGCAGCGATGTAGATGAAGTTGCCGGCGGCGAAGGGGACGAGGACGGCGACGTCGATGTGACCGCTGACGCCGTAGGCGAGGAGACCACCGACGAGGAAGGTGAGACCCGAGAGCACGTTGAACAACAGCGCCCGGCGGCGATCCCAGCCGCTGTGGACGAGGATCCCGAAGTCGCCGAGCTCCTGAGGAACCTCATGGGTCGCGGCCACCAGCCAGGTGACGATCCCGACCCGGTGGTCGAGCACGAACGCGCTACCGACGGCGAGACCTCCGATGAAGTTGTGGAGACCGTCAGCAACGAGGATCAGGTAGCCGAGAGGGCGATGCGCGGCGACCGGACGATGGCAGTGGTGCCAGTGCAGGTACTGCTCGAGCAGGAAGAACGAGAAGATTCCGGCGGCCACCCAGGCCCAGACGGTGAGCTCGTTGCCCAGCGCATCGATCGACCCGGGCAACATGTGGAAGAGGGCGCCTCCGAGCAGTGCGCCGGCGGCGAGGGCCACCAGTGGCAGGACGAGCCTCTTGAAGGTCTCGGTCGGAACGATGAGGGTGAGACTGCCGGTGAGTGCGAGCGCGCTCATGGCGAATCCGGAGACGGTGATCCACCCGAGGGTCGTCACGCCGTCAGGTCACGCCGTAGCGGTCGGTGCAGGCCCATCGTCCGCGGTCAGGTCGACTGCAGGGTGCCGCCGTGGCGCTGGAGCACCTCGCGTGTCGCCCCCGGTTGGCCGTGACTGCAGACCGCGACCAACACCTGACCGGGCTCGAGCTGGGTGTGGGCGATCTGTTCGTGCGCGCTGAGCGCGCGCTCCTCCGTCGCCATGCCGACGAAGCCGCCGAGCATGGCGCCGCCGGGAACGGTTGCCGCACCCACGGCGAGCAATCCGCCAACGCCGACAGCGCCGATGACCGGGACGAGGGCACCCATGAGCACGAACCCGGCAAGGAACCCGACGACCACTCCGGTGCCCGCACCGGCTTCGAGGCGGTGGCCGAGGTCGACGTCGAGGTCGTGCTCGAACGCGAGCTGCCCCGACCCGTGCACCGCGACCCCGAGACTGTCGCTGCCCAGTCCGAGCTGGCGCAGCTCGTCCACTGCGGCCTCGGCACCGGACCGCTTCCCGAACACAGCAACGATGTGATCGTGCTCCTGGTGCGCCCGGATGTCGGCCTCGTCGAACGGCGGTCGGTGCAGGCGCTGCACGATGTAGGCATCGTCTCCCCCGGCAGCTTGCCCATAGGGCATCGTCAGCGTGCCGACCGGCTCGCCCGCCGCGGTGGTCAGGGCGAACACCACCGCTTCGTCCGCGGGATCGGTGGGCCCCTCGAAGCGAACCACCTCGACCACCGACAGCGCAGCCGGGTCGTGCCGCACCCCGGTCTCCACCGCCCGCAACGCGGGCCCGTCCGGCACGAGGTCGTCGCCGAAGCCCGCCTTGGCCAGCCGATCGAGCGCTTCGCTCATCGTCTCCATGGGCCAATCCTCCCAGCGTTCGGTTGCCGGCGACAGTGCCGAAGGACCCAGGATAACGGCCCTGGGCAAACGACGGTCGGGGGCGGATCATGGGCTCATGGAACGCGTCATCGCCACCCACCACCATGACGGCCACCAGCTCGACGTCGTCGAGCTCGTCGATGACGACGACCTCACCGTCCGCTTCGTCGTCGACGGCCAGCTTCTGCCAGCTGATGCCCACCCCGGCCACGTTCCCACAGCCGAGGAGGCGAGGTCCCTCTTGGCGACCCGGTCCAAGGGGGCCGACTCCAACCGGGTCGCCGAGCACGAAGCGAAACACAGCGTGCTCAGCCCTCAGGAGGTCATCGCTCTGCTCGACGCGCTCGACGACCAGCATCGGGCGCATGCCACCTATGCGCAGGTCGTCTCCGACTTCGGCGAGGTGATGCCCTTCGCGAACATCGTCGGATCGAAGAGTCGCCACATCGAGTCCCTCACCGAGCTGATGCAACGATACGAGGTGCCGGTACCCACCGACCCGTGGCCGACGAAGGTGGAGCGGTACGAATCGGTTGCCGATGCCTGTGCCGAAGCCGCCGAGGCCGAGCGCGCGAGCGCAACGCTCTGCTCCCGGCTCCTCGCCCACGCCGGGCGATCCGAGGTCCGCGACGTGCTCCACGAGCTCGAGGAGGCCTCGCGACAGCGGCACCTCCCCGCCTTCCAACGCTGCGTCGAGCAGGGGCAGCGATGAAACGGGGCGTCGAGCGGCCGCCGGACAGGCTCGGGTCAGTCGGGTAGATAGAAGTAGTGCACGCGGGAGTGGCCACCCTCCAGCTCCCAGGTCTCGACGATCAGCTCCGCGTCCTGCTTGTGCAGCGCGTAGAACGCGGTGGCGACATCACCGCTCCACGCATCCTCGAGCGTCACCTCCCAGTCGGATGCAGCGAACGTCTCTTCGAGTGCCGCCTTCGTGTCACCGGCGTCGCCACCCTCGAAGGTCGCGCCGAAGAACCCCTCGGTGTCGATGCCGGCCTCTCGCGCGAAGCGCTCAGTCGGTGAGTAGGAGTCCTCGATGTCCGCGGCGCTCGTGAGGACGAGCCCCTCCGGCACAGGCGCATCGGCAGGGAACGAGGCCGGAAGGACGTCCTGACCGACTCCACGCAGGCTCCCGGCCAGTTGGGCGTCGGGGAGGTACAGCACGCACGCCTTCGTCCGTGCACCGTCGTCCCATTCCTCCTCTGTGGGCTGCACGCGGAAGCCGCCCAGTGCACTCGGCGAGCCGTCGATCCCGAGGAACTCGTTGAACGCGGGGACACAGACCTCCTGGAAGAGATCGTCCCAGACGTCCTCATCGGGGTAGGCGGCGTCGGCTCCCTCCTCGAGTGTGTGGACGGTGACGACCTCCCTGTCGTGGGGTGGTTCGCAGTCGACGATCAGCGGTGGACGTGAGTAGTCGGGATCGCCGCCATCGTCGAACCGGTGGTCGAAGCAGTCACCGTCGGAGAGGTATCCGGTGAAACTCGCCGGCGTCGCGTCGGGGTTCGAGGAGCCATCCTGCGACCCCGTCGTTTCGGACGATCCCGTGTCGGCGTCCTCGGCATCGGCGTCGACCGGTGCCGAGCCATCGGGCGAGGGGCTTGCTGCGGTGTCATCGTCCCCACCGCCGCAGCCAGCCAGGAGCACCACCACCAGCGCGCCAACGCCAAGCAACCTTCGGGTCATCGATCCACCTCCGGCGTCGCTGACGTCCGAGTGTGGCATTTCGTCGCGGCCATTTCCGCGAATCGTGCGCTCGGCTATGGGGCGGCTCCTCCCTTCACCCACCGAATGTCGACGCGGCCGTTTCGCACTCAGGACCGACATCGGGGCTGCGCAGGCGCCCCACTCAGGAGATGAACCACGCTCGAGGTACCTGCGCTTTGCCTGGTCGTCAGTCGTGATCTGGCGCGGACGGGGCCCACCGAGGGTCCGGTGATCGCACCCCCAGCTCCTCGGCCACCTCAGCCGGTGGGCGTGAGCTCGAACTCCAGCTCGACGAGGGGATCGGTGAGGCCCGGACCCTGAGGGCTGATGTGCAGGATGTAGGTATCCTCGCCCAGCTCGTCGGGATCGAAGACGACACCATCGAGCTCGAAGCTCACCATGACCCCGCGGAGCGTCTCGCCGCCGGAGATGATCTCGTTCGGTCCCCCTTCTGGCGAGATCTGCGTCCCGTCGGGTAGGACGAGGCGGAAGGAGTCACCCATCACGTTCGCGTCGTACCTCGAGTCGACCAGCATCGTCACGTCGACGGTCACGAGCAGGATCGGGGCATCGACCGGCTGCTGGGCCACCGTCGAAATGCGGCTGAGGGGGTCGTGGGCGAACAGTTCGAGACCGGTGATCGCGGCTTCGATCTGGCCGTCGTCCACCATCTGCTCCGGCGCCTCGAGGGTGATCGGAGCGGCGGGAACCGTGGCGTCGGGGTCGCTCAGGGGAACCATCGCCTGGATCTGGCGCTCCGTACCCGCGTACAGGGCGGCGTCGTCGAAGGCGAACGACTCGTCGACCATGAACTCGGCGGTCAACCGACCGCTCGCGCCCGGTCGGACGACGTCACCGAACGACGAGGTCATCGCCGATCTGTCACCCCAGCGAAGCTCGAACTCGTCGGCTGGGAAGACGCCATCGCTCTCCCGAAGGTTCTCGGTCACCAGGTCGACCTCGACGGTCGACCCATCACCGACGTCGTCGGCGCCGAGGCGAGCCTCGACGATGTCGACCCGGAACCCCGCGTAGTAGATCTCGGCCCCGACCTCGACCACCTCGGGCTCGAGCGCCGGTTCATCCTCGGGAGCGATCGTGGTCGCCTCCGAGGTCATCGTGGTGGTGACCTGTGACGCATCGTCGTCGCTACCGCAGGCCACCACGGCCAAGCCGAGAGCAGCGACAGCAGCGACTGCGAACATGCGGTGAACGCGCGACAGCAAGGAAACCATGGCACTTCCTTTCCTCCGTCTCCCCAGAATCGTCCTACTTCCGGTGGCGGTGGCCCAGGGCCGAAGGTCACCATCGCCATGCGGACCGGAACTCAGGGACCTCCCTGACCGTCCTTCAACTGGGAAATGTCACCGGGTGAGGTTTTCCATCAGCTGTGAACGGTCATCCAATGTCCATCCAACGGCGAGAAGCGTCCGGAACACCCCGGGGTACACCCGGCCCAGGTCCTGAGTACAGGTGTCCGTCAACCCGGGGTAGGTCCATCACACCCGCACCGTGATCGACGGCCACCGGCGCGACCCGAGGACCGCTACCGAATGCGTCGACTCACCGCCGACGAGATGGCAAGGCTCTGCCGGCTCGCCAGGCTAGGCCCGCCCGAGCACCAGCAGGTGCGCCATCTCACAAGAACCAGACTCTGCGCGCTAGCCGGACGTAACGAGCGTGACCGCAGGTGCGATCTCCCGATACTGATTCGCGAGTGGCTTCAGGCGACGTTGAGCAACGTCACGAGGCTGCGACGCATAGCCGGAGACTGCGGCCCGACGGTACCCGACATGGGAGAGCGTATCGACGAGGTGATCGGCATCGTTCGGCTTCCAGGCGCGGCTCGATGACCACGCCTTGACTGCCCAAGCACCGACCGAAGGCTGACGGTGCGTAGCTTGCTCCCACGCGAAATCATGCAGGCGCTGCCCGTTCTGCTTGTCGACACGGTATTCAGCCAGGGCCCGAAATGCGTGTAGCTGGCCAGCTGAGGTGTGCTTATCGGGGGTGCGGCCCACCGCCCGGTCCATCAGCCATGTGACGTCGATCGCCTCTCGGGCGTCGCGGTCAGCTGCGATCGCCACTAGGTAGTCACCGACGGAGCGGGGCTCCCGGTCGAACCAGTGGGGGTTCGCCTGGAGAAACTCGAGAGCTCCCGGGTCCTTGTGAATACGGAACCGCCCGAGCACGGACCGAAGGTGTGCGGCGGGAAGCTGCCCGTCAAGGCCGAGCGACTGCATCATCGTCTCGGCCTCGAGCAGATCGCAGAGTCCGTCAGTGCCCTCGACGGCGAATAGTGAATCGCGAGACGGGTCGAGCAGCTTCTGCTCTGCGACGGGCGCCTTCAGCAGCATGCCGGTCTTGCGGCCATTGAGATGCAAGCCGACCCCACCCAAGAGCTCGCCGATCATTCCGTGCAACTCGGGCCACAAGGCGGGGTCGGTGAGGAACACGTCAAGGTCGTCAGTCCATCGCACGAACTTCCGGCCCTGGGCTACTAGTTCTTGATCAACTGCACCTACGAACAGGTTCGCAATCGGCCCTGAACCCTCGAAACCGATCGGCAGTCCCGTTCCTCCCGGGAACAGCACGGCGAGCAGCTGCACGATCACCTCAACCGCACCGGCGGGTGCACCCGCTTGGAGGAGCAGCTCAGCAGCGTGATGATGACCGCAGGACGGGAAGAAGTTCTCGATGTCGAAGAAGCCGACTGCCGCGGTCCGATCATCGTCGTAGTAAGCGCGCTGAAGCTCCCGCCGACGTCGGTGCTGCTCGACGAAGGCGGCTGAGAACCATCCTGGACCGGTGGTTCCGATCAGCCCGTTGAGAACATGGCGACTATCGGTCGCAGCCTTGATCGCAGCGGAGCACCGGCCAACATAGGACCGCAACCCCAGCTCATCGTAGGGATCAAGGACCGTCAGCCCCCGCGTGGCCGAACCGTCCGATTTCGGAAGCGGGAACCTCTCGGTGCGCTGAAGAGCAACGCCGCCCTCAAGCTGCCCCCGGACGAGCTCGTAAGTCGCGCCGGGGTCGCAGTAAAGATCCTCAAAGCCAAGGACGTCGGGTACGTCACGGGCTTGGGCGAAGCGCCGCGCTGCGGCAACACCCTCTCGGATGTCGGATCGGAGTGGTCGGAGACCACCGGGGTCAGAATTGAAGGTGTTCGATGGGTCAGCCCTCACACGTCGTGCGGTCGGTTGTCGGCTCGGTAGGCACGGATTCGCCTGGGAACGCAGCTGGGCCGGGTGCTCGCGATAGTTAGCAGTTGCGCCTTTCCCTGGCGCGAAGTCAGGCCTTCCCTGGCCGCGAAATCAGGGGTTTCCCTGGTGACATTTTCCATCAGCTGCAGCCGCTGGTGTTGCCGCAGCTGGGGCAGGCGTGGCACGAGCCGGCCCGCTGCATCTGGACACCGCACTGCATGCACATCGGCGCGTCGCTCGACTGCTGCATCGGGGTCGAACCCGACTCCCGCTGCATCTGGGCCGACAGCTCCGAGGCCGAGGGGATCGACTTGGGATCGGGTTGGACATCGGAACCGGTGCTGGTCTCGGTGGTCGACTCCTCGACCCCGGGCAGCGTGGGCTGGGTGCGCTCTTCGATGGTGAAGATCCCGAGCTCGGCCCTCTCCTCGTAGCTGAGGTACTCGATCGCCAGCTTGCGGAACAGGTAGTCCATGAGGCTGGAGGCGATCCGCACATCGGGATCGTCGGTCATGCCCGCAGGCTCGAAGCGCATGCCGGTGAAGGCTTCGATGAAACCGCGCAGAGGCACGCCGTACTGCAGGCCGTGGCTGAGCGAGATGGCGAAGGCGTCCATGATCCCCGCCAGGGTCGAACCCTGCTTGGACACCCGAACGAAGATCTCGCCGGGGCGACCGTCGGTGTACTCGCCGACGGTGACGAAGCCCTTGCAGTCGGCCACCCGAAACTCGAAGGTCTTGGAGGAGCGAGTGCGGGGCAGGCGCTCGCGCACCGGCACCTCGACGACCCGCTCGACCACCTTCTCGACGACCTCGGCCGGCGACTCGGCCACGTCCTTCTTCACCGTGGACAACGGCTGGGAGTTCTTGCAGTTGTCGCGGTAGATGGCGACGGCCTTGACCCCGAGCTTCCACGCCTCGATGTGGAGCGCCTCGACGTCTTCGATCGTGGCCTCCTCGGGCAGGTTCACGGTGTTGTGGTTCATGATGCCGTTGCCGACGAAGGCATGGGTCGCCGGCACCGACAGGTCGTACACCTCACGCAGTCCAGCGTCGGCGACCGACTCCACGGGGCTGAAGTGCAGCCCGTCGTCGACGATCTGGTGCAGCCAGGAGGGCACGGCGTCTCCGGCAACCGCGATGACACGTTCGAGGGTCTCGCGGGTGACCCGCCTGGTGCGGCGATCGCACAGGTACGCGAACTCTGCCCGCACCCCGTAGCCGTTGCGTCCGCTCTTTCCCCTCGGCAGCATCTCGTAGAGGTCCCGTGGGGCGATCGGCACCACATCGGAGGTCGCATGTCGGCTGCCGAACGTGCGAGCGCTGAGCAGCGCAGCGGCGGCTGCCTTGTCCGGCTCGAGGAACGGCACGAGCTCGATCAACCGCTGGGCATCGCCGCCGGTGACGTACACCTCGCCGTAGTGCTTGTCGTAGTCGCGGTTGTACTTCTCGACTCGACCGCTCCGGATCCCCAGGTTCGTGAGCACGGCCTGGAGGTCGTCGAGCAGGCCCGCCGAGTCGAGGCAGATCGCCCACTTCGGAGCGGTCGACACGGTGGTGTAGGCGTCGAGCCACAGCCCCTGCAGGAAGGCCAGAACGTGGTGGCGAGGCGAACGCAACACCGCATCGGGGATGCGCTTCTCACGTGCACGGTGTCCCAAGCCGAGGTGATCGAGGAACTCGACCACGGTCTTGGATGCCACCGTCACCGAGGGGCAGCGGACACCGTCATCGACGACTCGAGCCTCGAGTCCGAACAGCGAACGCCACGCCGACACCACGCGGTCGCGAACCGCCGGCACCGAGTTGGTGACGTGAACGGTGTAGGTGCTGGCGGTGACGTGTCCTTCCGACGCGATCGCCCCCAGCAGGAACGCCAGTTCGGAGCTCATCTCATCGGGGATCGTCACCTTGGTCTGGGAGCCATATGGGGCCGACGGCTCGAAGTCATCGAAGCGAGCAGGCAGAGGCGACCACATCTGTGAGCCGTACTGCTGGGCCACGAGATCTGTCGGCTCGATCTCGTCGAGCCGCTTCCAGGCGATCCCCTGCTCGCTGCCAACGAGCAGCCGGTGGTTGGGCGTGCCGGTGATGGTGTGGCCCGACCGCAGCGTGACGGTGATCGTGGGCCGCAGACCGCCGTAGTAGAAGGCGTCGGTCTTCTGTGGACCGTCGATCGAAGCAACCTCGACGATCTCGTCACGGAAGCTGTCGGGCGCCTCGCTCTGGTGAAGCGAACCGATGCGGACGAGACCGTCAGCGGTCGGCACCAACGTGTCGCCCACCACGCACTTGCTGATCGCGCCGCTGATGAAGGGCTGGACCGCGCCCATCATGCGCACGTGGCCGTTGTGGTGGATGGCGTTGTCGCCCATCGAGCAGGCGAACACCTCGAGGTGCTCGGCCTTGAGCTGTGGGCAACCGAGGATGGTCTTGTTCTCCTCGAGGTAGGCCATGATGTCGGCCTGCTCGTCGGCGGTGTAGCCGAGGTTGCGCAGCGCCCGGGGCACCGTCTGGTTGATGATCGACATGGTGCCGCCGCCGACCAGCTTCTTCATCTTGAACAAGCTGAGGTCGGGCTCGACCCCGGTGGTGTCACAGTCCATCATCAGCCCGATGGTGTTGTGGCTGATGAACCCGTTGGCCACATAGGTGACGTTCTCGGGCACCGAGATGTCGTAGGTGAACTCCTCGTCGCCCAGCTCGGCAGATTCGACGGTGTCGAAGAAGAATCCGAGCAGGTGGCCGAGTTCGGCATCGCCGCTGAGCTCGTGGAGCTCGGTGGCCAGTCGACGGGTGATGGTGCCCGAACGGTTCAACTCCATGAGCGCCACCCTGCGGTTGCGACCGTTGGTCGGCGCCACCCGGTCGATCAGCTCGCGACTGGCCGGGATGTGGTCGTAGCGTGCGGCCTGGGGAGCGTCGCTGGTGTCGACCCTGGCCGACTTGGAGCCTCCGATGAAGCCGACCTCGTCGAGCCACCGCTGGTTGACCGCACGGTTGAGCAGGCGCACGACCGACAGGTCCGAGCCCCGGCCGCTGGTCTGGTGCGACAACGTGGTGACGAACCCGAGGGCCAGCATGAGGCTCTGGACCTCGGTGGCGAAGTCGGCGTTGGCCGTGGTCCACGACGGGTAGCCAACCGTGACGGTGCCATCGGCCTCGAACAGACCCCGCAAGAACGCCCGATACACCTCGGCGTCGTTGCTGTGGAGCACCGCATCGGGGATGTGGGGGGCATACCCCTTGCCCGAGTGGCCTTGGTGGGGAGCGTGCTTGGCGAAACCACATGCCTCCCACCACTCGACGAGGCGGACCGAGTGGAACGCGACCTCGGTGTAGCCCTCCTTGGGCGAGGTGCGGGCACCGATGCCGAACAGCTCCTTGCCGAGATGCTCGAGGCGCTCGACTACGTCGAAGTCGCCGGCGGCGACACAGAGCCGCAGGCCACGGGAGTGCAGTGAGCCGTCGCCCATGAAGTACCCGACCAGCTCGGCGAGCTCGGCCGACATCTCACGGGGCACCCGCACGTGGTGCTCGCCCGCCCAGTAGGACTCCGAGATGGGCGGCAGGTTGACGGCCTGGGGCTCTCCGACGAGCGAGTCGAGTGCCAGCGGAACCTGGTCGCCGGGACGCACGTCGGCGAAGTGCCGCCACACCCAGTCTCCCGACTCGTCGACGACCTTGATGCGGTGCTGGGTGGTGCCCGAGATGCGATAGCCGCGGCGGGTGCGCACATCGACGACCGGCTCGAGCCCGTTGATGTAGAACTTGGTGGCCTCACGCACGCCTTCGTCGGTGGCGACGTCGACGTCGAGGTCCTGCCACTGCTGACCATCGGTGTCGCCGAGGGAGCGCAGCCGGACCAGGCCACGCGAGGTGGGGATCAGCGAGCCACCGACCAGACATCCGGTCGGTGCAAGCACACTGGCCTGGGAGTTGCGGACACCGTGGTCGGCGCCGAGCTC
The DNA here is from genome assembly GCA_034521975.1 of Acidimicrobiales bacterium. Lineage (NCBI taxonomy): Bacteria > Bacillati > Actinomycetota > Acidimicrobiia > Acidimicrobiales > Acidimicrobiales bacterium. The sequence continues at coordinate 320,434 of JAXHLR010000004.1, forward strand.
GCAGGCCTCGTCCCATGCCCGCTGGGCGGCCGACAACAGGTCGGCGGGCACCAGCTCCTCGTCGATCTCCGAGGCTGCCTCGCGGTGCATCTCGAGCACCCGCAGCATGGGCTCGGCGTTCTCCTCGTAGCCGGCGAAGGGACCCATGCGAGCCGCGGTGCGGGCCGAGGTGGCATAGGCGTGGCCGGTCATCAGCGAGGTGATCGCCGCGGCCGTGGCCCGGCCGCCGTCGGAGTCGTAGCCATAGCCCAGCGCCATGAGCAGGGCACCGAGGTTGGCGTAGCCGAGGCCGAGCTGGCGGAACTTGCGGGAGTTGTCGCCGATGGGCTCGGTCGGGTAGTCGGCCCGGCCGACGAGGATCTCCTGGGCGGTGAAGACGACCTCGACCGCGGCCTTGAAGCCCTCGACGTCGAACACGCCGCCCTCGGGGCTGAACTTCAACAGGTTGAGGCTGGCCAGGTTGCACGCCGAGTTGTCGATGTGCATGTACTCCGAGCAGTTGCGCACCACCACGCCGTTCACGACATAGGAGTGGTTGCGGGGCTCGGACAGGTTGTAGGTGGTCTCGACGCCGTCGTCGGTGCGGCTGGCAAGACGAGTGGTGGTGTCGGTGTCGTAGAACCGGTGCTCGCCCACCATGGCGGCCAGCGCCTCGGCCTTGGCCGGCGCGTCGAAGCCGATCTGTGAGGCGAACGCCTGAAGGTCCTCCACCTGGAGCTCGTTGGAACCGATGCGACTCGAGACGCCGAAGGTGGTGAGCAGGTGCTGGACGTCCTGCAGCAACGGCTCGGACGTGGAACCGAGCCCGACGTAGCGGCTCTTGTCGCCGTCGTAGACGCAACCGTCGGCGTCGAAGAGGCCACGGAGGAACGAGGCCACGACATCGGCGGGCGCTTCGTTGACCGACCACGGCACCCGCTTGGTGTGAGCCGGCCCGTCGGAGACGCCGAGGGCCTCGAGGAACCGGGCCACGATGCGCCGCGACTGACGGAGCTGCACCGTGCCGTTGGCCTGGGGCGACGGCGTGGGCTCGCGCCCGTCGTTGATGTCGGTGATCAGGGCCCGGTGCCGGGGCAGGGCGTGCTTGCGGTCGTCGTCGCTGCCATAGACGGTCGAGGCGACATCGCCCGAGAGGCAGCCGTCACCGACGAGCCATCCGAGGTAGTGGGCGAAGTCGTCGGTCCACTTCTCGGGCAGGTTGAGCGCACTGGACCAGTCGCCGGTGCTGGCATAGGCGAGCGCATCGGTGGCCACCGGCAGCGAGCGGCTGGCCGAGATGGCCGGCGCCGGGAGGTTGAGGGTGGCGATGCGGTCGTCGGCGGTGAGCTCTGACGCGGGGACATAGCCACGATTGCGGGTGAAGATCTTGTGGCCGGCGGTGCAGCGCAGCTCCATGCCGTTGGAGAACCGCAGCTTCACGATCTCGTTGACGCCGGTGACCATGAAGGCGTCGGGAGTGGTGATCTCCATGGCCTCGGCCGGGGCGTCGGGGTTGGTGGCGTCGTGGGTGTAGACGCCGAAGGTCTCGCCGTCGTTCACCCGGTCGATGAGGTCGACGAAGCTGATGAGGCCCTTGTCGGTGTGCACCAGCGAGTCGCCGGTGAAGCACGGGTTGGATCCGTTGATGCGGTCGGTGTTGGCCGCGGTGTGCCAGCGGTTGATGGTGGTGTCGAACTGCATGCCCGGATCGGCGCACTCCCATGCCGCCTGGGAGATGTCGCGGAACAGGTCGCGGGCCCGGACCGTCTTGACGATGCTGTCGTCGGTGACCGCCCGCAGGTGCCAGTCGGCGTCGTCGACGACGGCCTGCATGAACTCGTCGGTGACCCGAATGGAGTTGTTGGCGTTCTGGTACTGCACCGAGGCCATGTCGGCGCCGTCGAGGCTCATGTCGAACCCGGCCTCGGCCAGGGCCCGGATCTTGCGTTCCTCGCGGGCCTTGACCCAGATGAACTCCTCGATGTCGGGGTGACCGGCGTCGAGGATCACCATCTTGGCGGCGCGACGGGTCTTGCCGCCGGACTTGATGGTGCCGGCCGAGGCGTCGGCGCCGCGCATGAAGCTGACCGGGCCCGACGCGGTGCCACCGCCCTTGAGGTGCTCCTTGGACGAGCGGATCTTGGACAGGTTGATGCCCGCGCCCGAGCCGCCCTTGAAGATGGTGCCCTCCTCGACGTACCAGTTGAGGATCGAGTCCATCGTGTCGTCGACCGACAGGATGAAGCACGCTGAGGCTTGCTGGGGCACGCCCTCGACGCCGATGTTGAACCACACCGGCGAGTTGAACGCCGCCTTCTGGGTGACCACCAGGTGCTTGAGCTCGGCCCGGAAGATCTCGGCCTCGCGATCGTCGAGGAAGTAGCCGCCCTCGATGCCCCACTGGGTGATGGTGTCGACCACGCGGTCGATGACCTGCTTGAGCGACGACTCGCGCTCGGGGGAACCGGGGGTGCCCCGGAAGTACTTCTGGGTGACGATGTTGGTGGCATTGACCGACCAGGTGGTGGGGAACTCGACCCCGAGCTGCTCGAAGGCGACCGACCCGTCCTGGTAGTTGGTGATGCGACTGTCTCGTTGCTCCCACTCGACCTCGTCGTAGGGGTGCACGCCCTCGGTGGTGAAGTAACGGCGGATGCCGATGCCGGTCTGCTCCGGGGCAAGTGCCATGCGATGAGCTCCTCGAGAGGTGGTGGCCAGGCGGTCTGGCCGGGGCCGTTGATGGGTCTGGGATGGGTCGGGCGCAACGCTGCGAGACCCGCTGCAAACACGAGATGTTGTGTGATCCCCCACGCCGCCGGGGCCCGTCACCACAAGATGTTGGGTCCGAGGCGTCTGACAATTACACCATCGTAATTCCACCGCTGTCAACGGATTGATCGAAGATCTCGGTGACCAGGCCGGTGGCGCACCCCTCACCCTATGGACCCCTCCCTGTGGAGCATAAGAGGGAACATCCTGGGCACAACGACGATCCCCCTGGGCACAAACTGTGGAAATCGACGGCGTGGGTGTGGGTGGGGTCTAACCTGCCGCCGATGCCGGTGCCACCGCCCCCATGGAGCTGACCCTCGTCGCCGTCGTGGCCGCAGCGATCGCCACCCTCGTCGGCGCCACCATCCAGGGCTCGATCGGGTTCGGCATGAACCTGGTGACGGTCCCGGTCCTGGCGCTGGTGCTGCCCGAATCGCTTCCGGCCGCGGTGATCGTGCTCGGGATCCCGGTGTCGATCACCATGTTGCGCCACGAGTGGGCCTCGCTGGACCGCACCGGCCTCGGCTGGATCATCGGTGGGCGACTCCCCGGCACCGCCCTCGGCGCCTGGATCGTCGCGACCGTCGCGACCAGCACCCTGCAGGCGGTGATCGGCTCGATGATCCTGTTGGTGGTGCTGGCCAGCATCGCCGCCCCACCGGTACCGGTGCGGCCCGGCACCCAGGCGGCCACCGGCGCGGTGTCGGGCATCACCGGCACCGCCGGGGGCATCGGCGGCCCGCCCCTCGCCCTGCTCTACCAGTACAGCAGCGGTCCGACGATCCGAGCCACGCTGTCGGCGTCGTTTCTCATCGGGACCGTCGTGTCCCTCTTCGCCCTGGGCGTCACCGGGTCGCTCACCGCCGGCCAGCTCGGGTTGGGCGCGGGGCTCGCACCGCTGGTCGTGGCCGGGGTGATCATCGGTCGACGCTCGCACTCGGTGCTCGACCAGGGCTGGATGCGACCCGCGGTGCTGGCCTTCGCCGCGGTGTCGGCCACCGTCGTCATCGTCGACGCGGTGGTCTGAAGCGGGCCGCCGGGCCACCCCGAAGGCGACAGGCCGGACAGGTTCGAAGCAAGGTCGCGGCCACCCCGTCAGGTGTTCGATCCTGCTTCACAGCGTCTTGTCCGACTCGCCAGCGACAACCGGGGACGCTCCCACTGTTCCGTCCGGCCTATCGCCTTGGGGTATCTGGTACCCAGGCTAGAGAACCTTGCCTGTGGAACGTAAGGGGGGTGATCCTGTGAATTGCCTGTGGACGACGGGGGTTCATCCACAGGACACCTCCCCACAACCATGGCGGTCGATGTGTCAGGCCTGCCGGACGCCCTGGACGTCGATGTCGATCTTGACCGTCTTGGAGACGAGCACGCCACCGGTCTCGAGCGCCTGGTTCCAGGTGAGGCCGAACGCCTCGCGGTCGATCTCGATCTGGGTCGAGAACCCGACCCGCTCGTTGCCCCACGGGTCCTTGGCGACACCTTCGAGCTCGGCGGGCAGGGTGATGGCCTGGGTGACACCCCGGACGGTGAGCTCGCCGTCGACGTCGCCGGCGGGGCGCACCGCGATGGACCGGAAGGTGATCTCGGGGTGCCGGTCGACCGCGAAGAAGTCCTCGCTGAGGAGGTGAGTGGATCCTCGGCGATGGTGATCGTGTCCGAGTAGGAGCCGAAGCGGCCCCGGACCTTGGACACCATGAGGTGACGGGCGGCGAACTCGAGGGTGGAGTGGCGTTCAACCATCTCCACCGCCCATCCATTCCGACCCTCCCCCAGCCGGCGGCCGGATTCCGCTATCACATCGGGGGTGGACGACGACGACCGCGAGCGCGAGCACCCACCGGAGCCCCGCCGCGCCGACCACGCGCACGGCCACCTCGACGACACCGCCCTGGTCGACGGGGGCCGCCAGCACCTCGCGGTGCGCATCATCCTCGGGATCGTCGCCGCGGTGGCCGTCACCACCATCGCGGGACTCATCGTCTGGTGGCCACGGGGCGATGCCCCCGACACCGGAGCGTCGATCGCCGGCCTCGCCTACCCCCGTGCCACCGTCGTCGACATCGACCACGGCGAGTGCCCCACCTTCGAGTTCGACGCCCCCAGTGACTGCGATCTCGTCAGCGCCGAGCTGACCAGTGGGCCCGACGAAGGCTCGATCATCACCTTCCAGGTCGCAGCCATCGACTTCGACGTCCCCACCCTGTCGGTCGGCGACCGACTCGTCCTCCAGCACAACCCGCTCGCCCCACCCGAGTTCGCCTACACCTACTGGGAGCACCAGCGCGACACGCCCCTCATCGCCCTCACCGCGCTCTTCGTGATCGTGATCCTGATCTTCGGCCGCTGGCACGGCGCCAGGGCGCTGGTCGGACTCGTCGTCACCTTCGGCATCATCGTCTGGTTCCTGCTGCCGTCGCTGCTTCGCGACGAGCCGGCGGTGGCCGTCGCCCTCGTCGCCACCTCGCTCATCGCGTTCGCGACCCTGTACCTGGCCCACGGCGTCAGCCTCAACACCACCGTCGCCCTCGTCGGCACCATGGCCAGCCTCGTGGTGATCGCCACCCTCGCGGCCGTCTTCGTCGGACTCGCCCACCTCACCGGCCTGTCCAGCGCCGACGTCCAGCTGATCAGGGTCAGCGCCGAGGCTCTCGATCCCGCCGGCCTGCTCCTGGCGGGGATCATCATCGGTGCCCTCGGCGTGCTCGACGACGTGACCGTGACCCAGGTCGCCGCCGTCGCCGAGATCAGAGCGGCCGACCCCACCATGAGCCCCCGCCGCCTCTATCAGGGGGGCCTGCGCGTCGGCCGGGACCACATCGCCGCCACCGTCAACACCCTCGTGCTGGCCTACGTGGGGGCCTCGCTGTCGCTCATGCTGTTCTTCGCCCAATCCGACCGCCCCATCGGCCAGCTCCTCGGCCAAGAGGCGGTCGCCATCGAGATCGTACGGACCCTGGTCGGCAGCATCGGTCTCGTCGCCGCCGTCCCCATCACCACCGCCCTCGCCGTGCTCGTCAGCACCGCCGGCCGACCCCCGGCGGGTCACCCCCCGGACCCCGAACCGGCCGATGCCACACCGAGCTGGGAGGACTTCGCCCCCGACGACGAGCCCCGATTCTGACCGCCCCTTCTCGCGATCGTCCCGCTAGGGTCGCCTCGATGCTGCGCCGGCTTCCCCTCCACCCTGGCGAGACCACCGCCGAACCGATCGATCCCGACGACGTGGCGGCGCTGATCGCCGCCGAGGCCCGACCCGCGCCGCCACACCGACCGTGGGTCGCGGTCAACATGGTCACCTCGGCCGACGGAGCCACCACCACCTCCGCAGGGGTGTCCGGCGACCTGGGCAGCGACACCGACATGGCCGTCTTCGGTGCCCTGCGGTCGATCGCCGACGTGGTACTCGCCGGGTCGGGCACCGTCACCGCCGAGCGCTACCGGCCACCCAAGGCCGGCCCTGCCCGCCGCGACCAACGCATCGCCCGCGGCCAGGCTCCCCTCCCGCGCCTCGCGGTGGTGTCCAACCGCGGCGACGTCGATCTCGACCTCCCCCTGTTCAGCGAGGCCACCCCGGAGTCGCGCCCGATCGTGCTGGTCGCCACCAACGCCGTCGACGACGAGCGACGCCACCGCCTCGACCAGGTGGCCGAGGTGATCGACGCCGGCGACAGCCTGGTCGACCCCGCCATCGCCGTGCGCCTGCTCGGCGACCGGACCGGGGCCTCGGTGGTGGTCTGTGAGGGCGGACCCACCCTCAACGGCTTGCTGCTCGCCGGCGACCTCATCGACGAGTGGTGTCTCACCATCGGCCCCATCCTCGCCGGCGGGGAGTCGCACCGCGGCTCGCACGGGCCCACCCTCGCCGAACCCCTCACGCTCGACCTCGCTCGGGCCTGGCAGCACGACGGCGAGCTGCTCCTTCGCTACGTGCGCCACTGACCGCCAAGCGGGGCGACGCCACGGCCCCGCCCGCGACGAACTTGCATCACACGGGGCGGCTGGCCGCACGCGTCCTCGAGCTGGGACGCGGATCGGTGGGCGGCTTTCGATCGTGCAATGCTGAACCACAGATGGGCCACGCCCGACGAGGTGCCGGGCGACCTTCCTCTGCCCAGCTGGAGGATTGGGAGGGGACCGACGGCTGGTAGGACACAGAACAGCGTCAGCCGGCGGTGGGGGCATCTGCTCTCAGGTGGTCGCGGCGAAGGGACTGGGTCAGCTGCGAGCAAGCCGGTCGCTGACGAGCCTGTTCAAACTCACGCCCTCCTGTGCGGCGGACAGAGCCAGTTCACGATGAAGGGACTCGGGAACGCGAACGTTGAACCTTCCAGAGAAGCGCCGCTCGGCGATCGGCTCCGGGACCGGGTCACCGTTCGCCTCCAGGTCGGCGACGACGTCGGCGACCAGATCGACCAGTCCCCGTAGTGCCTTGGCCTGGTCCACGTGGAGCCATGACAGTGACGGGAACTCAGCCACGGTAGCGACGAACTCGCCGTCCTCAGCCGACCACAGAACTCGGTAGGCGTAGTGCTTGATGTCGGTCACTTCTGCTCCTCCTGCAGCTTGTCGATGGCCTTGAGTACTTGCCGGACTTGGTAGGCCTTCGCCTCGCCGTCTTTGGACTTCTGGATGTTCACCCGTGGGTCGCCCGGCCAGGGGGTCTTGAACACAGCGTGGGATGTCCCGCTCTGACGTGGTTCCCCGAAGAAGTGGGCACACACCGAGTGAAGATCGTGGTACGAGATGTTCTGCGGTGCGTTACGCATCGCAGCCACGGTCTCGTCGAGCTTGGCCACTCATCGATGGTACCAATAGCGGTACCGTTCGGCAACAGGTCCAGAACTCACGATCGAATCGAGGATGCTGAGCGAGTCGCCGGAGAGAGCTGCAGCGGCGACAACTCGGGCCGACAGACACTCCGGTTCTGGGCGATGGCGGAGGTGGCTGCCGACGGCCATCGACATCGTGGGCGCCACACTGAGACCGCCCTCCAAGTGCCACACGGCGACGGTGTGCGACCGAGCGGAAGCCACCAGCCGCTGTTATACGGGTGGGGTCACGGCACCCCTCCGTGGAGGCCGCCCAACGTCGAGCGAAGGAACTCTGCCGGCGAGATGTGCCGTTCTGGAGCGTTCTGTGCCGGCAGAGTGGATTCACCTGGAGGTCGTCCTGCAACCGCTGCCACCGACGTGCCGTTGGAAGATACGGCGAATGGTGCCTGACGCGGCGCTAACCTCCCAGCGATGATCGAATGGGTGGAGGTACCTGACGAGGCCGCCGAGGAGATGCGGGCGGTCAACACCGCGGTCGAGGAGCTGATCGCGGGACAGCCGCCGATCGAGCAGGTGGGGGCCGAGGTCACCAGGCGGGCCCGGCTCGACGGCGACAGCTGGATGGGACCGGTGGTGACCAGCGACGACGCAACCACCCGGACCATCGACACCGACATCGGCCCGATCGATGTTCGGGTGGTGGCGCCCGACGACCCGCGCGCGGTGTACCTCCACCTCCACGGCGGCGGATTCGTCCTCGGCGCCGCCGACCAACAGGACCTGCTCCTGTCGACCATCGCCCACCGGTGCGGCGTCGCGGTGGTGAGCGTCGAGTACCGGCTGGCTCCCGAGCACCCGTTCCCGGCGGGTCCCGACGACTGCGAGGCGGCGGCGACCTGGCTCATCGAGCACGCGGCCGCCGAGTTCGGCACCGATCGCCTGATGATCGGCGGCGAATCCGCCGGCGCCCACCTCGCCGCCCTCACCCTGTTGCGCCTGCGCGACCGCAACGCGACCGTGGCTCCGTTCGTCGCCGCCAACCTGGTCTTCGGCGTCTTCGACCTGACCCAGACGCCGAGCGCCCGCAACTGGGGTGAGCGCGCCCTCATCCTGTCCCGGGCCACATTGGCCTGGTTCAGCGACTGCTTCACCCTCGACCTGTCCGACGAGCAGCGCCGCGACCCCACGGTGTCACCGCTCTATGCCGACCTGGCCGGGCTGGTACCCGCCCTGTTCACCGTTGGCGATCAGGATCCGCTCCTCGACGACTCGCTGTTCATGGGCGCGCGCTGGCGAGCTGCCGGCAACCCCGCCGAGGTCCTCGTGTTCCCCGAAGGCCCCCACGGCTTCGTGGCGTTCCCCACCGCCATCGCCACCATGGCCACCGACCGTCAACTGGAGTTCATCGCCCGCCACGCCGCGACCTGATGCGGGCTGAGGGGGCGACGCCGCGGATCAGTGGCGCTTGGGCTCGGTCGCCTTGGTGAGCACCGCGACCTCGCGCTCGAAGTCGGCGGGTTCGTCGAAGCCCTTGTAGACGCTGGCGAAGCGCAGGTAGGCGACCTGGTCGAGCTCGCGGAGCGACTCGAGCACGCTGAGCCCCACCTGCTCGGTCGTGACCTCGGTACCGAGCAGCCGCAGCTGGTCCTCGACCTGGGTGGCCAGCGCCTGGACCGCGTCCTCGGTGACGGGACGGGCCTTGGCCGCCGCCATCACCCCGGCGATGACCTTGGTGCGGTCGAAGGGCATGCGGTCGCCCGAGCGCTTCACGATCACCAGCGGCAGCTCCTCGAGCCGCTCGAAGGTGGTGAACCGCCGGCCACATTCGAGGCACTGGCGACGTCGGCGGATGGTGCTGCCGTCATCGGACTGGCGCGAGTCGACGACCTTGTCGTCGAGGTTCGCGCAGCCGGGGCACTTCACCGGCTGGACGCTAGTGGTCGAACCAGCCACCGCGCACCTCGGTTGCCCCGCTACCCCCCGACCGGCGAGGACGGGTCGGCCTCGGCGGCGACCGATGCCGAAGCCGGGATGCCGCGCTGGGAGTCGAGGACTCGCCCAAGGGTGATCGTGCCCGCCGCCACGACCACCGCCAGGGCCACGACGGCCATGACCGCCAGCAGGCGCGACACGGCGTTGACGGGCTCGACACGTTCGCCGCCGGAGGCCAGCCGCAGCGGTGGGGGGTCGATGACGGTGGCCTCGCGATGATGGGGCTCGAGCCAGCGGGGTGAGTCGGTGGAGATGGCAACCATGGTTCTGATCTTCTCCAGGGGGTGTGACAGCGAAGGGTGTGACAGCGAGCGCTCGACCCCGCCTTCGCGGCCATCCGCGCCCGGCAGAGGTTCAAGTGGTAGAACGATCGTTCGACGAACGGCTGTTCGACCTCCACCCAAACACGAACAGGCGTTCGTGTCAAGCACGGGTCGAACAGATGTTTGTCTCCCGCCACCGCTGGTGGTACCGTGACACAAACAGGCGTTCGACCGAAGGGGACCTGCCGTGACCGAATCCATGCTGACCATCCGCCAGCGAGAAGTGCTCGAGACCATCGACGCCCACATGCGCGACCGCGGCTACCCGCCATCGGTGCGCGAGATCGGCGAGGCGGTCGGGCTCAGCTCGCCGTCCACCGTGCACTCGCACCTCCGCACGCTCCAGAAGCTCGGCTACCTGCGCCGCGACCCCACCAAGCCACGCGCCATCGAGGTGCGCTGGGACGCCAGCTCGGGCCCCAACATCGAACGCCGGCCCGTGCGCCACGTTCCCCTGGTCGGCGACGTCGCCGCCGGCACCGACGTGCTGGCCCACGAGAACATCGAAGAGGTGGTCCCCCTGCCCGCCGACCTCACCGGCGACGGCGACCTGTTCATGCTCCGGGTCCGGGGAGACTCCATGATCGATGCCGGCATCCTCGACGGCGACTTCGTCGTCGCCCGCTCCCAAGCCCAGGCCGACCCCGGCGATGTGGTGGTGGCAGGCATTCCCGGCGACGAAGCCACGGTCAAGACCTGGACCCGCGATGGCGACCAGGTCGTGCTGGTCCCCGCCAACGCCGAGCTCGAGCCCATGGCCTTCGACCCCGCCGACGTCGTGGTCTACGGCAAGGTCGTCACGGTGATGCGCAAGCTCTGAGACGCCGGTGCGCGAGGCGCCCCCGCCGATGTGCGACGCTTCTTGGCGATGCCTGAGACCGCTGCCGGCTCCACGCCACACCCACCGCCCACCATCGGCATGGTCGGTGGTGGACAGCTCGCCCGCATGACCCACCAGGCGGCCATCGCCCTCGGCATCCCCTTCAGGGTGATGGTCGCCTCGCCCACCGACTCCGCTGCCCTCGTCAGCCCCGACACCACCACCGGCGATCCACACTCGGCCGCCGATCTCGCCGCGTTCGCGACCACCTGCGACGTGATGACCTTCGACCACGAGCTGGTCGACCTCGACGCCCTCGACACCATCGAATCCGCCGGTGCGGCCGTCGCCCGGCCTCCGGCCACCGCCTTGCGGTTCGCCACCGACAAGGCCCACCAGCGGCGCGCCTTCGCCGCGGCCGGGCTCCCCCTCCCCCATCACCGCATCGTCGACGATGCCCCGGGTGCCGCCGCGGCGGGCACCGACCTCGGATGGCCGGTGGTGGTCAAGACCGCCCGCGGCGGATACGACGGGCGGGGCGTGTGGATCCTCGACGACCAGGCAGCGCTCGACGCGCTCCTCGCCCAGATGGGCGATCCCTGCCCCACCCTCGTGCTCGAGGAACGCATCTCGCTCGAACGCGAGCTGGCCGTGGTCATCGCCCGCAGCCCGGATGGGGCCACCGTGTCCTACCCGGTCGTCGAGACGGTGCAGGCCGACGGGATCTGCCGCGAGACGATCGTGCCCGCCCGGATCGAACCCCATGTGGCCTCCGAGGCCGTCGAGGTCGCGACCGCTGCCGCCGAGGTGGTCGGCGCCGTCGGCATCATCGCCGTCGAGCTGTTCTGGGACGGTCGCCGGGTCACGGTCAACGAGGTCGCCACCCGCCCCCACAACTCCGGTCACTGGACGATCGAGGGCGCGGTCACCTCGCAGTTCGCCAACCACCTGCGGGCCGTGGCCGGGCTGCCGCTCGGGGCCACCGCCGCGGTCGCTCCCGCAGTGGTCATGGCCAACATCCTCGGCCACGCCGACGGCCGCGACCCCCTCGACCACCTCCACACCGCCCTGGGCGTGCCGGGTGCCGCGGTGCACCTCTACGGCAAGGGACCCAGACCCGGCCGTAAGCTCGGCCACGTGACCGTGCTGGCCGACACCGTCGCCGACGCCAGGAGCCGGGCCCGGGCTGGCGTGGCAGCACTCGGCGACCCGGTCCCCGACCGGCCATGAACCCCGACCGGCCATGAACCCCGACCCGCCATCAGCACAGGAGCCGAACCAGTGAGCGTCGCCGTCGTGATGGGTAGCGACTCGGACTACCCGACCATGCAGGGAGCGGTCGAGGTGCTCGACGAGTTCGGCATCGACCGCGAGGTGCGGGTCGTGTCGGCCCATCGCACCCCCGACGCCATGATCGCCTACGGTCACGAGGCCGCCGACCGCGGGGTGCAGGTCATCATCGCCGGCGCCGGAGGCGCCGCCCACCTGCCCGGCATGCTCGCCTCGGTGACACCGCTGCCGGTCATCGGGGTACCGGTCCCCCTGGCGCACCTCGACGGCATGGACTCGCTGCTGTCCATCGTGCAGATGCCCGCGGGAGTGCCAGTGGCCACCGTGTCGGTGGGCGGGTCCCGCAACGCCGGCCTGCTCGCGGTGCGAATCCTCGCTGCCACCGACCCCGACCTGCGAGCCGCCATGGAACGGTTCCAGGGCACTCTCGCCGAGACCGCCCGGGCCAAGGACGCGGCCCTCACCGAACGGCTGGCCAACCCGGACTGACCTCGGTCCCCGCCGCCACCTCGACACCGGGTGCCAGGTCTGCGCCTTCGACGCTCCTCAGGCGCCGCCGGTCACCAGATCGTGCAGGGCGGCGTAGGCGATCTCGAGATCGTGGCGTTCGACGTGTTCGTCGGGGGCGTGGGCGATGGTGGCGTCGCCCGGTCCGAAGTTGGCCGCAGGGATGCCCGCCGCGGCGAAACGGGCGACGTCGGTCCAACCCAGCTTGGCCCGCACCTCCAAGCCGTTGCGCTCGATCAGTCTCTGCACCAGCGGGTGGTCGGTAGCGGGCCAGGCCGCCCCGGCCTCATCGACCCGCTCGATGGTGTCCTCGGGACCGAACAGCCCGTCGAAGACCTCCATCACATGGGCCTCGGCCTCCTCGAGATCCCGATCGGGCGCGAACCGATGGTTGATCGTGAGGTGCGCCGAGTCGGGCACCACGTTGCCGGCGACCCCACCTTCTACGGCGGTGGCCAGGAGCGCCTCGTGGAACTCGCACCCGCCGATGACCGGACGGCGCGGCTCGTACAGCTCCAACACGGCCAGCAGCCGGCTCAGCCGGTGGATGGCGTTCACCCCCATCCACGCCCGGGCGGGATGGGCCCGACGGCCGGCCAGGCCGATGACATAGCGCAGGGTCCCCTGGCACCCGGCCTCGATCGCGGCCGACGTCGGTTCGCCCAACAAGGCCACATCACCCTCGAGCAGGTCGGGCCGCTGCTCGAACAGCTCGTTCAGGCCGCTGTGGACCCTGGCCACCTCTTCGCGGGCGTAGAACACGTAGGTGACATCGACCACGGGCTCGGTCACGGTGCGACCCAGCTCGAGCATGACCGCCAAGCCGCCCTTCATGTCGGTGGAGCCGACACCCCAGAGCGTGTCCCCATCGAGGCGGGCGGTCTCGTTCCCGTTGGGCAGGACCGTGTCGGTGTGACCGGCCAGGATGAGTCGGGTGTCGCGGCCCAACGACGTGCGGGCCACCAGGTTGTCGCCCACGCGATCTACCTGAAGCGACGGCACCGCCTCGAGCTCGCGCTGGAGATGGTCGACCACCGGTCCCTCGGCGAACGACGGCGACGGCAGGTCGACCAGCTCGGCGGTGAGCTGGAGCAGATCGGTGTCAGAGCTCACATCGAGACGCCGTGCTCCCGGAGCACGTCGTTGAGCGTGGCCTTGTCGTGACGCTCACCCTCGGCGAACCGCTTGATGATGAGCGCACAGGGCAAGCCGAAGGTGCCGCCCCGGAACACCTTCGCACGCGTGGCGTTGATCACCAGGCACCACGGCGGCACGATCCCCCGCGACACCTCGTCGCCGGTCTCGGCGTCGATCACCGGGATCGACGGGTTGAGCACCACCCCGGCGCCGAGCATCGCACCCTCGCCGACCCGGGCACCTTCGGTCACCATCGACCGGCTCCCGATGAACGCCTCGTCCTCGATCACCACCGGCGCGGCCTGCGGCGGCTCGAGGACGCCACCGATGCCGACGCCACCGGACAGGTGGACGTTCTCGCCGACCTGGGCGCACGACCCGACCGTGGCCCAGGTGTCGACCATCGAGTTGGCCCCCACCCGGGCACCGATGTTCACATAGCTCGGCATCAGCACCACGCCACGGTCGAGGAACGACCCCCACCGGGCCGACGCGCCCGGGACCACGCGCACACCGGACGCCTCGTAGGCGGCCTTGAGCGGGATCTTGTCGGCGTACTCGAACGGCCCCAGCTCGATGGTCTTCATCTGCGAGATCTTGAACAGCAGCAACACCGCGTGCTTGAGCCACTGGTTCACCAGCACCTCGCCCATCTCGCTCCCGTCGGGCACCACCTCGGCGATGCGCTCCTCACCCGCGTCGAGGCGGGCGATGGCGTCGCGGATGGTGGCGCCGGCCTCGGGATCGGCGACATCGAAGGTGTCGCGCTCGTCCCAGATCCGTTCGATTCGAGCCTTCAGGTCTGCCATGGAGGCCGAGACTATCGCCGCTGGGCCGGCGCGCCCGACCCCGACCGGGCGCGATCGGCTGCGATTCCTGCTACGACTGACACCGTGAGCGCCACGACTCCACGACCTCCGTCGCTGTCACCCACCAGCCCGGAGGCGGTCCTCTCGCACGTCTCGCCCGGCACCAGCATCATCGTGCCCCTCGCCAACGGCGAACCACGAACGGTGCTCGACGCCATCGAGTCCGGAGCTGACGGCCTCCGCGGCGTGCGGGTGCACCAGATGCACGCCCTGTACGACCGCGACTACCTCAACGGGCGCTGGGCCGGCCGCCTCGACCACACCTCGTACTTTCTATCCCACATCACCAGGCCGTACTTCCACAAGGGCACGGTCGATCTGGTGCCGTGCAACTTCAGCGAGCTTCCCCGCCTGCTGCGCCGGCTCCCCGAACCCCGGCTGGTCATCGCCGCGGTGTCCCCTCCCGACCGCCACGGCTACTTCTCGCTCGGCACCAACGCCGACTACGTCTCGCCGTTCATCGGCCGGGTCCCGTTCTTCGTCGAGGCCAACCCCGCGATGCCGCGGACCTTCGGGCGCAACTCGATCCATGTCAGCCAGACCATCGGCTGGACCGAGGCCGACTACCCCCTGTTCGAGATCGAGCCAGCAGAACCAGGTGAGACCGACCGCACCATCGCCCGGTTCGTCGCCGAGCGCATCCCCGATGGCGCCACCATCCAGGCCGGCATCGGATCGATCCCCAACGCCGTGCTGGGCGAGCTGTCGGGCCACCGCGACCTCGGCCTGCACACCGAGCTGCTGTCCGACGGCATCATCGACCTGGTCCACCGCGGGGTGCTCACCGGCACCCGAAAGCTCCGCCGACCGGGCAAACACGTCACGACCTTCGCCATGGGAAGCCGGGCGCTCTATGACTTCATGCACGAGAACCCCGCGGTCGAGCTCTTGCCGGTCGACTACGTGAACGACCCACGGGTCATCGGCACCGAGCCGAACTTCGTCTCGATCAACGCCACGACCGAGGTCGACTTCCTCGGCCAGTGCGCCTCCGAGACGATCGGTGGACGGTACTGGTCAGGCAGCGGTGGACAGGCCGACTTCGCCCGGGGATCGACCTACGCCGACGGTGGTCAAGGGTTCGTGGTGCTGCACTCCACCACCAGCGACGGCAGCTTCTCGCGCATCCGGTCGCGGCTCACCACCGGCTCCGCGGTCACCACCCTCAAGAACACCGTCGACAAGGTCGTGACCGAGCATGGGGTCGCCGAGCTGCGAGGCCGCTCGATCCGCGAGCGGTCGCGTGCGCTGATCGCGATCGCCCACCCCGCCTTCCGCGAGGAGCTCGAGCGCGAAGCGTCCGAGCTCGGCTACCTGTAGCGCCGGCTACCGGTAGAAGACGGTGGGCTTACCGCCGGTGTCGAGGATCTCGTCGATCCTCGCCGCGGAACCGGGACGGCCCAACAGATAGCCCTGGACCTGGTCGCACCCCAGCCGCCGGAGATGGTGGAGCTGATCGGCGGTCTCGACGCCCTTCGGCGAGGGTGGTCAACGACATCCCCTTGGCCATGCCGATCACCGCCTTGATGATCTGGGCGTCCTCCTCGGACTCACCCACGTTGGCGACGAAGGACCGGTCGATCTTCACGACCGACAAGGGAAACGACTTCAGGGTCTGCAACGACGACCACCCGGTGCCGAAGTCGTCGAGCGCCAGCTCCACCCCGGCGGCGGCGAGCTCCTCCATCGCCGCCACCCCCGGCCCCATGTCGGCGACGAACGCGGTCTCGGTGACCTCGATCCCCACCGCCGACGGTGGCAGCCCGTGAGCGGCGATGGCCTTGGCGACCCGGGTCGCGACATCGTCGGTGTCGAGCTCGCGCCGCGACAGGTTGACCCACACCCGCGGCGCGGCGGTGCCGTAGCGGCGACGCCAGTCGGCGGCCTGCCGGCAGGCCTGGTCGAGGATCTCGGCTCCGAGATCGATGATGAGGCCGCTGCGTTCGGCCACCTCGATGAACTCGGCCGCCGGCACCAGACCCCGCTGGGGGTGCTGCCACCGGGCCAGCACCTCGACCCCCACCACCCGGTCGGTGCTCAGCGAGACGAGCGGCTGGTACACCGCCCTCAGCTCGCCGTCGGCGACCGCCCGGCGAAGCTCGCCTTCGACCTTGACCTGCTCGGTGACCAGGGCGCGGTGTGCAGGGTGGAAGTACTCGACGCCGCCGGCGCGGGCCTTGGCTGCGGTCATCGCCAGGTGAGCATCGCGGAGCATGTTCTCCGCGTCGCGAGCCTCGTCGCTCTCGGCCAGTCCCACGCTCATCGTGACGAAGAACTCGTAGTCGTCGATGGTGAACACTCCGTCGACCGCGTTCTGCAGCAGGGTGACGAGCTCGTCGGCGGCCATCGTGCCGGGTGGGCTGAACACCGCGAACTCGTCGCCACCGACCCGAGCGGCCATCATCCCGGGAGACAGCACGGCGGTGACCCGTTCGGCCACGGCCAAGAGCACCGCATCGCCCGCGTGGTGGCCGGCGGACTGGTTCACCGCCCCGAACCGGTCGAGGTCGAAGAGCGCGACCACTGGTGGCTGGGTCTCGGTGGAGCCCCCGGCCAGCACCGCGTCCACCGCAGCCACGAACGCCAGCCGGTTGGGCAGCCCGGTGAGGTGGTCGAACGACCGCTGGTGCTCGACCAGCTCGTCCAGCTCCTCGCGGTGGGTCATGTCGACCCCGACCCCGTCGACCTGCTCGACCCGCCCCGACGGACCGACCACCCCACGCGCCCTGATGTGCAGGGTCCGCGGGGAGCCATCGGGCTGCTCGATGCGGAACTCGGTGTCGATCCAGCCCTCGGTCACCACGTCGCGCATGGCTTGGTAGTAGATGTCGCGGTCCTCGTCGTGGACGAACCGACTGAAGTCGTCGACGGTGACGAACAGGTCGCGGGGGTCGCGACCGAGCACCTCGCCCGCCACCTCGTTGAGGTAGGCGATGCGGCCGGTGATGAGGTCGATCGAGAAGGCCATCTCCTGCATGGAGGTGAGCACCCCCGCCAGCCGCCGTTCGCTCGCACGGAGCGCGTCCTCGGCCCGCTTCTGGGCGGTGATGTCACGGCTCAGCGCCAACATGGCCACTCGGCCGTGCCACTCGATGGGGTGGGCGACCACCTCGACCCACCGGTGCTCGCCGTGCGGACCGAAGTGCAGCAGCAGGCTCGGTTCGCTCCGCCGATCACCGCCGGAGACGAAGTGGACGATGCGATCCGAGCCCGGCATCGGACCGAGATCGGTGGTGCGTAGCGAGAGCAGCTCCTCGCGACGTCGACCGTAGCGGCGCACCATGGTGTCGTTGACCTCGAGCAGCTCGAGGGTCTCGGGGTCGTACACCCACATGGCCTCGGGGCTGAGGTTGAACAGCGCCGCCTGGAGCTCGGTCTGGCTGGCCAGCTCCTCGTCGAGCCGGTTCATTCGTCGGTACATGCCGACGATGAGGTGGTAGAGGATGTACCCACTGACCGCGACGAAGCCCAGGCCCTTGACGATGTTTCCCCAGACCGAGCTCAGCGGGTCGCCGACCACCCCGAAGACCGCGTCGCTGAGCAGGATCCACACGGACGCGATGGCCACATAGATCAGCGCGATGCTGCGTGCCGCCGCGCTCGCTCGATCGGGACCGCCCATGATCCTCCCTCTGGCCGGGGCGGGATGAGGGGGTCCCCGCCACACGCCAGAGGCTACTGCCGCTGACGGTGGTTTCCCCTGGATCCTCGCGCGGACGGTGTTCGCCCAGGTGTCTGCTCGGTCAGTTCAGGCGCTGCTCGAGCAGATCGATCCGGTCGTCGGGCTGCACCATGGCGAGCCGGACGTGGCTCGCACCCGTCGGCCCATAGAACTCGCCGGGGCTGACCAGCACGCCGGCATCCTCGGCGAGGCGCCGGGCGAAGGCCCAGGCATCACCGTCGGGGGCTCGCACCCAGAGGTAGAACCCGCCTCCGGGCAACGACACGTCGATGCCGTAGCTGCCCGCGAGCACGGCGGCGCACCGCTGCAGCCGACCCAGATAGGTGTCGCGTTGGGCGTCGACGTGGACGTCGTCGCCGAACGCGACCACCGCCGCGGCCTGGACCGGTCCCGGCAGCATGAACCCCGCGTGCTTGCGCACCTCCTGCAGGTAGTGGACCAGATCGGCGTCGCCGGTGTAGAAGCCCGCCCGCATCCCCGCCAGGTTTGAGCGCTTCGAGAGGGAGTGCACGGCGAGGACCCCATCGGGTCCCGAGGCGAGGATCGTGCGGGCAGGACCGTCCCAGGTGAACTCGGCGTAGCACTCGTCGGAGAGCACCGTCACCCCTCGCTCGCGACCCCAGGCCGCGGCGGCACCGAGGTCGTCGAGACCTCCGGCGGGATTCCCAGGGGTGTTCACCCACAGACACAACGCCCGGGCCGCATCGGCGTCGTCGATGGAAGCCAGGTCGAGCCGCCAGTCGGCGTCGACCGCGACGGGAACGGCGCGGCAACCGGCGAGCACGGCGCCCATCTCATAGGTGGGGTAGCTGATCGCCGGGTACAGCACCGTGTCGCGTGCGGGGGTTCGCAGCTTCAGCCACTGGGGAATGCCGGCCACCAGCTCCTTGGTGCCGATGCACGCCCCCACGGCGCTGGGCTCCACCACAGCACCCAATCGACGTTCGAGCCACGCCGCGGCCGCTTCTCGAAAGGCCGCGGTCCCGATCGAAGGCGGGTATCCCCGCTCGGCGCCCGAACCGGCAAGCATGGCCACCACCGCGTCGGGCGGTGGGTCACAGGGGGTGCCGATCGACAGGTCGATCACACCTCCCTCGTGGGCGGCAGCCACCGCCTTCAACCCGTCGAGGCGGTCGTAGGGATACGGTGGGGGGACGAATCCGGGTGCGGTCACCCCTTCATGGAACCACACCCGGTGAAGAATCAGCCGATGACGAACTCCGACAGCCGGGCCCAGGACGCGTCGCCGAGACGAGCCCGCAGGCGCATGCCGGACTCGGCGGCGTGCTCATCGAGCACCTCGCCCTCGCGATGCACCGCGGCCAGCACATCGCCCCGTTCGAAGGGAACCATCAGCTCGACCAGGTGGGTCAACGACCGGAGCCGCTCGGACATGGTGGCGAGGCAGGCATCGATCCCGTCAGCAGTGGTCGCCGAGACCGCGACCGACCCGGGATGGGCGGCCACGAGCTGGCGGGCGGCGACCGGAGCCAGGTCGGACTTGTTGAACACCAGCAGCTCGGGTACGTCGCCGGCGCCGATCGCGCCCAGCACGTCGTGCACCGCCTCGATCTGGGCGCCGGGATCCGGAGCCGAGGAATCGACCACGTGTACCAACAGATCGGACTCGCCAACCACCTCGAGGGTGGACTTGAACGCTTCGACGAGCTGGTGGGGAAGCTTGCGGACGAAGCCCACCGTGTCGGTGACCAGCACGGTCTCACCGCCCGGAAGCTGGAGCCGGCGGGTGGTGGCATCGAGGGTGGCGAAGAGACGATCCTCCACCAGCACTCCGGCATCGGTGAGCTGGTTGAGCAGCGTGGACTTGCCGGCATTGGTGTAGCCGACGATCGACGCCTTCTGGAACGGGGAGCGGCGGCGGGACTTGCGCTGGTTGTCCCGGTGCCGTGCGATCTCGCGGAGATTGGCTTCGAGCTTGTGGATCAGCCGGGTGACGCGGCGCCGATCGACCTCGAGCTGGGTCTCGCCCGGGCCGCGGCGGGCGCCGATGCCACCCATCTGCTGCGAGAGGGTCTTGCCTCGCCCGCGCAAGCGTGGCATCCGGTACCTGAGCAGCGCGAGCTGGACCTGGGCCTTGCCTTCGACGGTGTGGGCGTTCTGGGCGAAGATGTCGAGGATCACCGCCGTGCGATCGATGGCCGACCGGCCGAGGATCGTCTCCAGGTTGCGTTGCTGGGCGGGGCTGAGCTCGTCGTCGAACACCACCGTGTCGGCGTCCACCGACTCGGCGACCTCGAGGATCTCCTGGGCCTTGCCCTTGCCGACATAGGTCGCGGGATCGGGAGCGCCACGCCGCTGGACCACCCTGGCCACCTCGTCGGCACCTGCGGTGTCGACCAGCAGGGCCAGCTCGTCGAGACTCGCCTCGGTGTCGTCGTCGGTCTCGCCGGGAGCGGTGACGCCCACGAGCACGATCCGCTCACGAAAGGCACGCTCGATGAACGCACCCTGCTCGCCGCCGTGCTCGCCGAACGCACCCCGGTGGGTCTCGTCGGGCTGGGCGCCCCGATCGTCGCGCCGCTCACCCACCGGCGAGCTCCCGGTCGTCGATCTCGATGTCGGCGATGTGCACCGCGGGTCCGTGCAGCATCGCCCGCCCGTCGACCAGCTCGACCAGCACCGTCCCGCCGGGCATGGCCACCTCGGCGGCGGCGTTCACCAGACCCCACTGGTGGGCGACGAACGCGGCGGCGCAGGCACCGGTACCACAGGCCTCGGTGACGCCGACCCCTCGCTCCCACACCCGAAACGACAGCGTGCCGTGGACGATGCCCGGGGCGATCACCTCGAGGTTGATGCCGTCGGGGAACGCCGACTCGACCACAGGGCCCACCGATTCGAGGTCGATGTCGGCCGGATCTTCGACCCAGGCGACCAAGTGCGGGTTCCCGAGGTCGGCGGTGGCCACGTCCTTGGTGACGAACGGGAGCTCGATGCCGGTTGCCCCGGGCCCGGCGCCGACCTCGCCCATGTCGACCCGCACGGTGACCTCACGCGGGGAGGGGCCTTCGGTCACCTCCAGCTGCCGGGGACCGGCATCGGTGGCGGCGACGATCGTGCCGCTGGCCCAGCCTCGAGCCCTGGACACCGCCTGGGCCAGGCACCGGATGCCGTTGCCGCTCATCTCGGCCCGGCTCCCATCCGCGTTCCACAGCCGCATCACCACATCGGACCCGGGCTCGTCACCGGGCCCGGGGGCAGCGCCGTGGATGAGGCCGTCGGCACCGATCCCGGACCGGCGGTCGCACAGCACGCGCGCCAGCTCGGGGCCGGCGGTCACCGGCGCGTCGTTGGTCTCGTCGAGGACGACGAGGAAGTCGTTGCGCAACCCGTGGTGCTTGGTGAGCTTCATCTCGGTCCAGTCTCGCCCGTTGCGGCCCGACTCCACCATCGGGTTCACTCGCCGTCTGAGATCGACAGCAGCTGGTCGAGCAACGACGCCGGGTCGGCGATCGTGTCCAGCCACCGGATGCGGGGATCGCGGCGGAACCACCGTTCCTGGCGTCGGGCGAAGCGACGGGTGCGCCGCAGGGCGAGCTCGAGCGCCTCGTCGAGGGTGCACTCGCCCCGCAGGTGGGCGGCCAGCTCCTTGTAGCCGAGCGCCTGGGACGCGGTGGGCGACCAGCCACGAGGGTCGTCGAGCAGGCGTTGCACCTCACCGACGAAGCCCGCCTCGAGCTGGTGCTGGTAGCGCCTGACGATCCGATCGTCGATGACCGAACGGGGCAGGCGGATGCCCACCAGCTGGAACCGGCACGGCGGGTACTCCTCCAGGCCGGGCCCGTAGGAGGAGAAGGGCCGACCGCTGCCGAGGGTCACCTCGAGCGCCCGCAGCACCCGCCGCCGGTTGGTGGGTTCCATGCGGTCGGCAGCCACCGGATCGAGCTCGCGGAGCCGTGCGTGCAGCGCCACGGTGTCGGGCTCAGCGTCGAGCTCGGACGCAACCCCGGGGAACCGGCCGGGGATCTCGAGATCGTCGATCACCGCCCGCAGGTACAACCCGGTACCCCCGACCAGCAACGGTCGCTTCCCGCGCGTCTCGACGTCGGCGATGCCGGATCGCACCGTCTGCTGGAACTGGGCGACGGTGAACTCCTCCCACGGGTCGACGAGGTCGATGCAGTGGTGGGGCACCTCGGCCCGCTCGGCCACGGTGGGCTTCGCGGTTCCGATGTCCATCCCCCGATAGACCTGCATCGAGTCGACCGACACCAGCTCGATGTCGGGCCTCGCCCTGGCCATGGCCAGCGCCAGGCCGGACTTGCCCGACGCAGTGGTGCCGACCAGCGCCAGCGGCTGCGGGTTCATCGCACTAGAAGAACTCGTCGAGCATGACGAAGAAGTCGAGCCGGGCGAGATCGGGTTGATCGATCCCATAGGCGTCGAGGAAGGGACCGACCGCGTGTCCGCCGAAGTTGTTGGCGATGCTCCTGGCGGCGATGCCCAGGTCCCGGTGACGGTCACCCACCCCGACCCGTCCGAGGTCGACATAGCCACTGATGGCCCCGTCCTCGAGGATCACGTTGGGCACGCAGTAGTCGCCGTGGAGCACGACCGTGTCG
The DNA here is from genome assembly GCA_034521975.1 of Acidimicrobiales bacterium. Lineage (NCBI taxonomy): Bacteria > Bacillati > Actinomycetota > Acidimicrobiia > Acidimicrobiales > Acidimicrobiales bacterium. The sequence continues at coordinate 343,163 of JAXHLR010000004.1, forward strand.
TCGTCGCCTCCGGGCACCGAGTCGATCATGAGCTGGAACAGCTCGTGGGAGCTCAATCCGGCATGGAGCGGCTCGAAATCGGTCTCGTCGACCCGGCCCGCCTCCATCCGCGCCCGGGCTCGCTCGAGGGCGATGGGTGTCGTCGCGTCGAAGGGGCAGTCGTCGACCGGTGCCCGGTCGTGGAAGGTGCGCAGGCCCTCGCCGAGAACGTGAACAAGGCGCTCGACCTCCATCTGGTGCTCGGGCCGGGTCGCATCGCTGCCCACCAACGCGGTCGTGAGGAGCCATTCGTGCTCGCCATCGCTGCCCGACGCGACCACCTCGGGCACCGGCAGATGCCGAGCGAGCCACCTTGCACGCTCGGCTTCGCCGACCAGGGAGGTCTCGAGGTCGTCGGCCACCTGCACCTTGAGCACCCAGGTGGCGTCGGGGCGGCGGACCCACGCGGTGATCGCCGGGGAACGACCGCCGGTGATGGGGACGACCTCGGCGTCGCCGACGAGGTCGGCGAGCGCCTCAGGAAGGGTTCCGGGTGCGGCCATGTGGCCCTAGCCGGCGGCGACCGGGATGCGGGTGCGATGGCGGGGAGTGGCCACCACCTCGCGGAGGATCCCACGCAGGTGGTGGGGCGCGGCCTCGGTGACCTCGACGGTGGCGATGGTGCCGACCCGCATCGGCGACGCGGCCGGGAAGTGGACGAGCTTGTTCTGGCGGGTGCGGCCGGTGAGCACCGATCGATCGCGCTTGGAGGGCCCTTCGACGATGACCTCCTCGACGCGGCCGATGCGGTCCTGGTTGCGGCGCATGGCCGACCGTTCGACCACGTGGCGGAGCCGGTCGAAGCGATCGACACAGACCGCGTGATCGACGAACTGGTCGACCATGGCCGCCGCCTCGGTCCCTTCGCGCGGCGAGAAGATGAAGGTGTAGGCGGAGTCGTAGTCGGCGGCGGCGGCGACCTCGAGGGTCCGTTCGAAGTCGTCCTCGGTCTCACCTGGGAATCCGACGATGATGTCGGTGCTGACGGCCAGGTCGGGGACGCCGGCGCGGGCCGCGGCCAGCTTCTCGAGGTAGCGATCGGCGGTGTAGCCGCGGTGCATGGCGGCCAGGACACGGTCGGACCCCGACTGCAGCGGCAGGTGCAGGTGCTCGCACACGGCGGGCGTATCGGCCATGGCGGTGATGGTCTCGGGGCGCAGGTCCTTGGGGTGGGGACTGGTGTAGCGGACCCGGGAGATGCCCTCGACCGCGCCGACCGCACGCAGGAGATCGGCGAAGAGGGGGCGCGGGCGCCGCCGATCGTCTCCGGCCCACTCCTGGCCCGCGACCTCGGCATCGGCCACGGGGTCGGGATCGCCCGTACGCAGGCGGGTGGTGAGGTCGCGACCATAGGAGTTGACGTTCTGGCCGAGCAGCGTGACCTCGACCACGCCGTCGGCGGCCAACTGCTCGACCTCGCTCACCAGCTCGCCGAACGGGCGGCTCGCCTCGGCGCCGCGCACCGAGGGGACGATGCAGAAGGCGCACGTGTTGTCACAACCGATCTGGATGGTGACCCACGCCGCATAGTCGACCTCGCGCTTGACCGGCAACGCCGACGGGAACGAGTCGGCGTCATCGAGGGCCGCCTGCTGGAGGATCTCGGTGACCGGTCCCTGCTCGCGCGCCTCGCGCAACAGCTCGGCGGCACGGCTCACGTTGTGGGTGCCGAACACGACATCGACATGCGGTGCGCGCTCGCGGATGAGCTGCTGGTCCTTCTGAGCGAGGCATCCGCCGACCACGATCTCGAGATCGGGCCGTTCTGCCTTCAGAGACTTGAGGTGGCCGAGCTTGCCGTAGAGCTTGTTGTCGGCGTTCTCGCGGATGCAGCAGGTGTTGAGCACGACGACGTCGGCCTCGTCCTCGCTGGGCGCGGGCACCAATCCGTCGGCCTCGAGCAGGCCCGCGATGCGTTCGGAGTCGTGCTCGTTCATCTGGCACCCGTAGGTGCGGATGGAATAGGACCGGGTCACCCTGACAGGTTAGGACCCCTGGGCCGATCTGGCCGACCGCCCGCCGTGACGAGCTGCTCGCTGACCTCCCACAAGCGGGCGGCCGCAGCGTCGTCGCGGGCCGCCCGCGACGGCGTGGCCGGTCGCCGATCGACGTAGTAGCCGCCGGTCAGGTCGGCGATCTCCTCGGCTGCCGCCAGGTACACGATGGTGTCGGCTCCGGTCGCGGCGTCGACGGCGAACGGCCGCGGGAGCATCCTGACGAACTGCTGGGTGATCCGGGTGTCGCCCTCGCCACCGAAGTTGGTCTTGACCAGACCAGGGTGCACGGCGTTGACGGTCACTCCCGTGCCCTGCAGGCGCTTCGACAGCTCCCGCGTGAACAGGATGTTCGCAAGCTTGGTCTTGGCGTAGACGTCGTAGCTGAAATAGCGGCGGGTGCTCTGCAGGTCGTCGAAGGCCAGGCCGCGGTAGGCGAAGCGGTGCATGTCCGAGGAGACCACGACGACGCGGGCGGGAGCCGAGTCGACCAGACGAGGGCGGAGCAGCTCGACCAGCAGGAAGTGGCCCAGGTGGTTGACCCCGAACAGGTACTCGAACCCCTGCGTGGTCTCGGATCGCTTCGACAGGGTCAGCCCGGCGTTGCACACCAACACGTGCAGCTGCTCGACGCGCTCGAGCACCTCGGCAGCGCACCGCCTCACCGAGTCGAGGTCGCCCAGATCGAGCTGCACCAGGTGCGGGCGCGCTCCGCCGCGCCGGGCGACCTCCTCGACGGCGAGCGCACCCTTGGCCAGATCTCGCGCGGTGATGACCACCTCGGCGCCCAGCTCGACGAGCTGGACGGCGGCCTCCTTGCCGATGCCCGAGTTGGCGCCGGTGATCATCACCGTGCGGCCGTCCATGCGTGGCAGATCGGACATGGCCCCAGCGTAGATCCGGACGCGGCACCGCCGACCGGTGACACGCACACGGCCGGCGGCGGCGTAGCCCCGAACCCGGACGGGCGAGGGCGATCTACTGGTCGGCTGCGCTCGGGGGCGCTGTGGCGGACTCAGTCATCGAGGGTGATGGGCTCGTCGTCGGCGTCGGTCATGGCCTCGACCCCGGCGGCATCCTCGCCGTCGCCCTCGGCCTCGGCCTCGGCGTCGACGCCGATGCCGACCTGGGTCCGGACCCGCTCGGAGATCTCGACCATGATCTCGGGGTTGTCGTGCAGGAACCCCTTGGCGTTCTCGCGACCCTGGCCGAGCTGTTCGCCCTCGTAGGTGTACCAAGCCCCCGCCTTCTTCACGATGCCGAGGTCGACACCGAGGTCGAGGACCGATCCCTCGCGGCTGATGCCCTGGCCATACATGATGTCGAACTCCGCTTGCTTGAACGGCGGGGCGCAGTTCGACACCACGATGTCGTTGGCCACGAAGGTGTGGTGCTCGTCGACCTCGACGTCATAGATCGGACGCCACTCGGCGGGTGAGACCTCGACGATCTGGTCGAACCAGACCTGCTCAGCGAGGATCTCATCCAGGAAGGAGCTTTCGAGCGCATCGGCGAGTGCTCGGACGCGGTCGCGACGCAAGCGGCTCGTTCCGAGCACCTGCTTGAGCCCGCCCCTCGGGTCCCCTGCCCCAGGACCCACCAATGCCGCTGCCTCTGCGGGGGCCATCCCCCGACCTCGCAGATAGGCCAGCACCGGCTCGGTCACTGCCACAGGCAGATAGTTGCGCTGGGAGCCGCGGTGTCGGCCCTCGCCTGCCTCGGCCAACGCAGCGCTCACTGCCTCGCCCTTGCGGCCCCACATGGGGATGACCTCGGCGTAGCGCTCGACGTTCTCGATGCCCGAGATACGTACCTCCCACACGACCTGCTTGGCCTGGATCCGGCGTCCCTCCACCAGACTCGGGCGCCGGGCGCTCGGATCGTAGGAGCGGACCGAGCTGCCGATGCCCCACCGCAACAACTGCCAGTGGATCTGATGGGCGAGCTGTTCGGATGTGGTGGTGAACCCGATGCGGATTCCACCGGTCTGCTCTCGGGTGACATAGCCATCACTGGCCCACAGCCCGAAGATGAGATTGGCAACGACCTCCGAGGACACCTCGGGAGCGAAGAAGGACGCCGGGATGCGCTTCTCGGATGCAAGGTGGCCATGGATCCCTGCCCAACGGACGAGAGCGAGTACGCCATTCTGTTCGCCTGGACGGTGCGAGAGGGCGTAGTCGTAGCCACGGCCCCGCTGATGCACCTCGCAGCCGAGGGACCGGGCGATGTCGCTCACGTCCTCGATGTACTCGGCATCGGTGTTGACGAAGGAGATCGGGGTCTTGCCACCGACATAGCCATCACCGATGAGGTACCCCAGCAGGCGGGCATGGTCGACCGGGACTGGTTCGACGTCGCCGAAGCCGAGGAAGGTGCGAGGGCGGGCGAGGCGATCACCCGTGTCGAGCTCGCCGGCCTCGACCCAGCCGCGGTCGGTCATGACCTTGTGGTCGGGTGTGACCCACAGCTCGGTGCCGTCACGAAGGTGCAGGCCGATCGTCTCCGCCTCACCTTGGTCGAACCGCTGGGTGATGGGACGGACGTGGAGCCCACCGACTTTGTCGGCAGCCACAACGTGGCCTCCCTGCTCGTGTTCGACGATGTCTTCAATCCGCTGGGTGAGCCCGCTGACCGGATCGAACACCGTGGTACCCGCGGCGACGCACTTGTTCTTCACGACCTTGCACCGGGTGCGGTTGCCCACCACCTCGACGCCGTCCTTGATCGACTCGATGCGGCGGATGTCGATGCGGATCGACGAGTAGAACTTCAGCGCCCGCCCACCTGGAGTGGTCTCGGGTGAGTTGTGCACCATGGTGCCGTCGACGAAGTAGTTGTGGGTGCCGTCGACCTCGATGTCGAAGCGGTGGGTGGCTCCACCGTGTGGTGGGCCGGTGGTGATGTCGATGACCGGCAGGGGCATGAGCACCTGGCGCTGGTCGGCGAAGACCGGCTCGACCTCGAAACGGCCCTGGTAGGCGGGCAGCAGCTTGTGCTGCATCGAGGGATGCACGAACGGGGCGATCAGCGCGTGCAGCTTGGCCGTCTCGTCCTTGGAGAAGGTGAGCACCGCCTGGCCCCGGGTCCCACGCGAGCTCAGCGTCGGGTGCAGGTCCCAGGTGTCGGCCAGGTACTCGACCAGACGCCGACGAGACCCTGCCTCGATGGCCTGGACGCAGATCTCCGAGCGCCCACTGCCGCCGTGGGTGCGGGCCTGCAGCCCCTTGGGCCGCAGGCTGAAGCCACCGTCGTCCATGTACCAGATGGCCAGCGACAGCGGCGTGAGGCCCTTGAGGTAGTCGTCGCTGAGCACCTTGCGGCCGCCCACATAGGTGGCGTCGCGCAGCTCGGCCAGCTCGGGAAGCGGCGACAGGTCGTGGAACACCGCGCCCTTGGCGTTGGCGGTGCGGCTGGTGCCGATGTTGGCGAACAGCTCGGCCTTCCAGTCGGAGTAGGGGGCCTGAGCAGCCCCGTGGCCCCATCGAAAGCGAGCGGCGTGGCCGCTGCGGCTCGGCGACAGGGCTCCGTCGCCCATCAACCCCCCGAGCACGACCTGCCACTGGAAGTCGGACAACCGCTCGGAGACCGTCTGCATGACCCGGTCGCCCGGCGCCAGCTCCTGGGCCTCCCGCCACCCGCCGGGTGTGCGGATGAGGTGGTTGGGGGTGCAGGCGAACTGTGATCGCCCGTTGCCCGACGGCTTGGCGACGGTGAACCGGAGGAACTCGTCGGTGCGTCCGTTGTCGAACCAGTTGGTGACCCGCTTGGGCACCACGGCATCGAGCTCGGGGTCATAGGACAGGACCTCGACCGGGAGCTTCTGGTTGACGATCTTGCCGATCTTCTCCTGGGTGCCGTCGGCCAGGGTGACCCGGGTGTGGTAGTCGAAGCACCCGAACATCACCCCGATCTTCTCGCGGAGCTGGTTGATGAAGATGCAGATGGTGTGGGACCGGTTGAGGTTGGCGGTGAGCTTGCGCAGCGCCTGGGACATGAGCCGGGCCTGCAGACCGACGTGGCTGTCGCCCATCTCGCCTTCGATCTCGGCCTTGGGGGTGAGCGCGGCGACCGAGTCGATGACCACCACGTCGAGCGCTCCCGAGCGCACCAACATGTCGGCGATCTCGAGGGCCTGCTCGCCGGTGTCGGGCTGGGAGATCAACAGCTCGTCGACATCGACCCCGATGGCGCGGGCATAGACCGGGTCCATGGCGTGCTCGGCGTCGATGTAGGCGCAGATGCCGCCGTTGCGCTGGGCCTCGGCCACCACGTGCATGGCCAAGGTGGACTTGCCCGATGATTCGGGCCCGTAGATCTCGGTGACGCGCCCTCGGGGGAGGCCCCCCACCCCCAGGGCCACGTCGAGGGCGATGGAACCGGTGGGGATCGATTCGATCGCCATCGTGCCCTTCTCGCCCATCTTCATGACCGAGCCCTTGCCGAACTGCTTCTCGATCTGGCCGAGGGCCATGGACAGTGCCTTGTCTCGTTCCACCGGTCTCTCCCGTGTGTCGTGCGATGCGTGCGATGCGTGCTCTGTCTGGTGGGGCCGGCACGTCTCCCGTGAGAGCTGTGGTGCGATGACCCGATGAACGAACCCTACGGAGGGGGTGTGACACCCGAGCGGCTGCCCGGGCGAATGACACCACCGTAGTTCCGAACGAGTGTTCGATCAAGCATCGAACAGCACAGGTCGAACAGGAGGATCCGAACCCCGCCGGTGGCAGCATGGAACCCATGGCCGACAACACCACCGACGACACCACCGACGACACCACCGACACGGTCTCCCCCATCGCGGTCGACGAGGACGAGCTGCGCGCCCGCCTCACCCCCGAGCAGTTCGAGGTCGCACGCCGCGCCGGCACCGAACGGGCCTTCAGCGGCGCCTACTGGGACACCAAGGAGCCCGGCACCTACCGCTGCGTCGTCTGCGACCTCGAGCTCTTCCGGTCCGACACCAAATACGACTCGGGCTCGGGCTGGCCCAGCTTCTGGGAGCCGATCTCGCCCGACCGGGTCACCCTCCACACCGACACCAGCCACGGGATGACCCGCACCGAAGCCCGGTGCGCGCGGTGTGACTCCCACCTCGGCCACGTGTTCCCCGACGGCCCCCGACCCACCGGCGACCGCTTCTGCATGAACTCGGCGTCGCTCGCCCTCGAACCCGATGAGCACTGATCAGGGCCCTACGCTGCACCCTCCTCGAGGGTTCGAGCCCCACTAGACTGCGAGAAGCTCCCATCTCCCGTCAGGCCCTCGATGCACCCATCACCGCGCCATGACCAAGTTCGGGGAGGCCACCCGCGGCGGCTCCGGCTCCGAAGCCTGATCCTGCTCGTCGTGCTCCTCCCCACCCTCGGGATGCTCGCCATGGCGACTGTCTTGGCGAGCGAAGCCCTCACCACCCGAGACAGCGCGCGACGGGTCGATGCGCGTGTCGCGACCCTCGGCGCGCTCGCCGACGCGAGGGTGGTGCTCGTCAACGAACGAACCACCTCAGGCGTGCTGGTCTTCGCCACCGAGCTCGGCTTCGACGAGGAGGAGCTCCTCGACTTCACGGGGACCGACCACCGCTCCGAGCTACTGGCGTCCCGAACGGCTGTCGACACGAGCGCCATCCTGCGCAGCCTTCCAGCGATGGCCGACCACCGCTCCCGCCTGCACGACGTGCGCGAGGCGGTCGACGAGGGGACCGCCTCGAGCTCCCAGGTCGTGTCGATCTATGACGACCTCACTGCCGCGGTCGACCAGGCGTGGACCGACGAGTTCGACCAGCTCCAGGACGACCTGCGATCCGGGGAGGTCACCGGTTCGCTCCAGAACCGAGCCGGTGCGCTGCGCGCGGCCTTCGCGGCCCAGCGGTGGGGGATGACGCAAGCGTCGTTGGTGATCGAGCTGTACGAGACCGAGACGTCCGACCCCGCGACTGAGATCCAGGTGATCGCAGCAGGTGCCCGCTACCATGCGGCGGTCGAGACCCTTGAGGATGTCCGCGGCCCCATTGCGAACGAGGTCTGGGACGACTACCTGAGCGACCCCGCCGTCCGACGTTTCGGTCGCGACCTCGAGGAGGTCGAGGAGGAACTGGTCTCCGGCCCGTCGCTGGTGCTGGAGGACCCGGCCACCTTCCAACAGTCACTCGCCGACGCCGAGGTCTGGGCCGCGGGACTCGGAGACCTGGTGCGGGCTGCGGCACAGGACCTGAGCACGGAGACCGTCCAGCAGGAGCGCGACGCCGCGAACAGTCTGCAGGTGCGCGTCGGCGCCGCCGGCGTCCTCACCCTCCTCTCGCTTGCCGGCGCGGTTCTGCTCACGAGGAACATGACCCGTCCGGTCCGGCGCCTCGAGGAGGCGGCAAGCCAGATCCGGGCTGGCCAGTTCGACCTCGAGCCGATCGAGACCGGCGGGCCACGCGAGTTGGCCGACACCGCGGTGGCGTTCAACGAGATGACCGCCACCCTCGCCAGCGTGGAGACCTACGCCACCACTCTGGCCGACGCACCCGAGGACCCGTTGCTCGACCACCCCATCCCGGGTCGCACGGGCCAGGCCCTGCAGGTTGCGCTCAACCGGCTGCGCTCGTCGATCCGCCAGGCCGAGAAACGCCGAGGGGAGCTCGAGGTGGTGGCGACCCACGATGCCCTCACGGGACTGTTCAACCGCTCCGCTGCGTTGACGATGATCGGACACGACCTGGCAGCCGCCGAGCGCTCCGACGGTGCGGTCATGGCGCTGTTCATCGACCTCGACGAGTTCAAGCCCATCAACGACCAGTACGGCCACGCCGCCGGCGACGATGCCCTCCGCCTCGTCGCCGATGCCCTTCGCGAGACCACGCGCGAGGCCGATGTCGTCGCCCGTATCGGTGGTGACGAGTTCCTCGTCGCCGGCGCGGTCGCCGACGATGCTGGCGAGGTCGAAGGCCTCGCCGAGCGCATCCGCGACGCGATCGGGTCCACCCGACTCGGCACCGTGGACGGACCGATCGGTCTGCACTGCAGCATCGGCATGGCCCTGAGCCTTCCCGGCGACAGCGTCGACCTGCTCGTCCAGCGCGCCGACGCGGCGATGTACGACGCCAAGAAGCAGGGACGCGACCGCATCGCCTGGGCCCGGTCCGAGCGAATGAGGCCCTCCCAGCCCTAGCGTCGAGCTGCCCCCGCCACGATGACTGAGCGACATGGCGAAGGTCCCGCGACGGAGCGACCATCTCCCCGGTTCGAGTCCTCGGCACAGGGGTAGGGTCGACACCATGACCACCGCCGCGAAGTCCACCACGTGGTGCCGGTGGTTCGCGGACCTGACCAACGACGACGTCGCCGAGGTCGGAGGCAAGAACGCCTCGCTCGGTGAGATGGTCCGCGAGCTCGGCGAACTGGGCGTCAAGGTGCCCGATGGCTTCGCCACCACCGCCGACGCGTACCGCACCTTTCTCACCGCGAACGATCTCGACGACAAGATCGCCAAGGAGATCGGCCGCTTCCGCGACGGCACCAGGCTCTCCACCGTCGGCAAGAAGATCCGCGACCTGATCCTCAAGGCCGAGCTGCCCGGCCCGCTCGCCGAGGCGATCACCAGCCACTACGGCGAGCTGAGCCAGCGCGCCGGACGCCACGACGGCCTCGACGTCGCCGTGCGCTCCAGCGCCACCGCCGAAGACCTGCCCGACGCCAGCTTCGCCGGCCAGCAGGACACCTTCCTCAACATCCGCGGTCCCGACGCGCTGCTCGACGCGGTCCGTCGGTGCTATGCATCGCTGTTCAACAACCGGGCCATCGCCTACCGCGAGGAGAAGGGGTTCGACCACCTCGAGGTCGCGCTGTCGGTCGGCGTGCAGCGCATGGTGCGCTCCGACGAGGCCAGCGCCGGGGTGATGTTCACCATCGACACCGAGACCGGCTTCCCCGACGCCGTGCTCATCGACGCCGCCTACGGGCTCGGCGAGTCGGTCGTCGGCGGCCTCGTCGACCCCGACGAGTACCGGGTGTTCAAGCCCCTGCTCCACGACCCCGACCGCCCCGGCCTCGTCCCCATCATCTCCAAGAAGCTCGGCACCAAGTCGACCAAGATCGTCTACGCGGAGGGGGGCGACGATCCCGGCGCCGATCCCACCGCGACCGTCGACACCGACGAGGCCGACCAGACCCGGTTCGTGCTCGACGACCGCGCCATCATCGAGCTGGCCCACGCCGCGCTCACCATCGAGCACCACTACGGCCGGCCCATGGACATCGAGTGGGCCAAGGACGGTCCCGACGGCGACCTGTTCATCGTCCAGGCCCGTCCCGAGACCGTCGCCGCCTCCCGCCAGACCTCCAGCATCCACACCTACCGCATCCACGAGCACCCCGAGCCCCTGGTCACCGGGGAGGCCATCGGCCAGTCGATCGGTAGCGGCGAGGTCACCGTCATCGACTCCCCCGCCGACGGCGACAAGCTGCCCGACGGCGGCGTCCTGGTCACCGGCATGACCGACCCCGACTGGGTGCCGATCATGAAGCGCGCCGGCGCCATCGTCACCGACCACGGTGGTCGCACCTCCCACGCCGCCATCGTCTCCCGCGAGCTGGGCGTCACCGCGGTGATCGGCACCGGCGACGCGACCGAGCGGCTCAAGGGTGCCGGCGTCGTCACCGTGTCCTGTGCCGAGGGCAGCACCGGCAAGGTCTACGAGGGCGAGCTCGACTACGACGTCGTCGACCACGATCTCACCGACATCCCCGAGACCCACACCAAGGTCATGCTCAACCTGGCCGAGCCCGACGGGGCGCTGCGCTGGTGGCAGCTGCCCGCCGACGGCATCGGCCTGGCCCGCATGGAGTTCGTCATCGGCCAGCACGTCCAGGCCCACCCTCTCGCACTCCTGCACCCGGACCGGGTCGAGTCCGACGACGACCGGGCCCGCATCGACGAACTGGTGCGCGGGTTCCCCGACCCCACGACCTACTTCGTCGAGACGCTCGCCCGCGGGCTGGCCTCGATCGCCGCGTCGCAGCACCCCCGCAAGGTGATCGTGCGGATGAGCGACTTCAAGACCAACGAGTACGCCGAGCTGGTCGGTGGGCGCGCCTTCGAGCCCCACGAGGAGAACCCCATGATCGGGTGGCGGGGCGCCAGCCGCTACTACCACGACAACTACCGCGACGGGTTCGCCCTCGAGTGCCAGGCCATCCGCCTCGCCCGCGAGACCATCGGGATGGACAACATCGTCGTGATGATCCCCTTCTGTCGGACCTTGACCGAAGCCGACGCCGTGCTCGCCACCCTCGCCGAGCACGACCTGATCCGGGGCGCCCACGGCCTCGAGATCTACGTCATGGCCGAGATCCCCGCGAACGCACTGCTGGCCGAGGAGTTCGCCGCCCACTTCGACGGGTTCTCGATCGGGTCCAACGATCTCACCCAGCTCGTGCTCGGAGTCGACCGCGACTCCGACATCCTCGGCAGCGAGTTCGACGAGTTCGACCCCGCGGTGCGCAAGGCGATCGAGATGATCATCGACGGTGGCCACGCCAGGGGCAAGCCGGTCGGGTTGTGTGGCCAGGCCCCGAGCGACCACCCCGAGTTCGCCGAGTTCCTCGTCGAGGCCGGCATCGACTCGATGTCGGTCACCCCCGACAGCTTCCTCTCGGTGAAGCAGCACGTGGCCACCGCCGAGCGCGAACATCGTCACGACCCGCGCTCGGAGGAGCATCGGGGCTGATCGCCCAATTCGGACCAGACACGAGGGCGGACTCTGGTGGACCACGCCGAGCAACCGATGCGCCGAGATCCTCCCGCGATGGCGCCGGCCACGACCACTGCCATCGTCGGTGTGGTCGCCTACAGCGTCGTCGTCGCCCGGATCGAACCGTTCACCCGCCCCTCCGAGGTGGCGATCGGTCTCGGCATCCTCGCGATCGCCGCCATCGCGGTGCGTGCCGGCTGGCACCGGCGGGGACCGACCGGCGCGCGGCTCCGAGCCCCACGGTCGTCGCTGGAACCAGGCTCTCGGCGATCTGGGTCGGTGCTGATCGCCGCCATCGGCTTGTTCCAGCTGGCCCAGTTCCAGTCCAATCCCCGCGAGCCCTATCCGACCCTCAGCTCGCTGGCCTCGATCGCCTTCGGGACATGGCCGGTGCGGGCCGCCGCGATCGCGGGGTGGATCGGCCTCGGCATCTACCTCGTCGGGGCAGGTCCGAGGAAGCACCATCGATGATGCGGGGACTGCCACCCGCCGACCGAACCACCAACCTGGTGATCTGGGTGGTGCTGTGGACCCTGTTCTTCGGCTGGACCGCGTTCACCGCCCTCCGCCACGACCTCCCGCGCTTCGCGACGCTGGTCTCGGCCTTCCGCCAGCGTCGCTGGGCTCGCTGGGCCCTGCTGGCGGCGTGGGCCTGGCTGGGCTGGCACCTGTTCGTGCGCACCTGGGTCGGCGCCCACGGCGAGCCCTGACGTTCGGGGTCATCCCCGCAGGGCCGGGCCGACCGTCTCGATGAAGCGGTCCATCACCTCGTGCTTTGCCACCCCCGCGGGGAGGGTGAAGTCGGGGACGATCAGCTCGTCGACCCCGGCGTCGCGGTAGTCAGCCACGATCTCCACCAGCTGGTCCGGGGTGCCGACGAGCGCCGCCCGGCCGATGTCACGTTCGCGCATCCTGGCCGCCGACGCCTCGTCGTCCATCACGAACAGCAGCCCCTGAGCCGACCGGGTGATCTCGGAGGGGTCGCGCCCGAGGTCCTCGCAGTGGCGATCGAGCACCGCGTTCTTGTGCCGGAGGGTGTCGGGGGTGCCCCACACGTTCCAGCGGTTGGCGTACTTCGCCGCGATGCGCATGGTGCGCTTCTCGCCTCCTCCGCCGATCAGCAGCGGTAGCGGGGAGCGCACCGGCTTGGGCTCGAGCGGCGCGTCGACCAACTGGTAGTGCGCGCCCGAGAAGGTCGTGGTGGGGTTGGCGAACAGCGAGGTGATGACCTCGCAGGCCTCGTCGAGGCGGTCGAGGCGACCCTTCACCGTCGAGAACTCGATGCCGTAGGCCCGGTGCTCGTTCTCCTGCCAGCCGGCCCCGAGACCGAGGACGATGCGACCACCGCTGACGTGGTCGGCGGTGGCGGCCATCTTGGCCAGCACCGCCGGGTGCCGGTAGGTGTTGCCGGTGACCAGCACCCCGATGTCGACCCGGGGCACCAGGGCAGCCAGCGCGCTCACCAGCGTCCAGCCCTCGTGCATCGGACCGGAGGTGTCCTCGGCGTTGGGCATGAAATGATCGACCACGTACACGCCGTCCCACCCGGTGGCCTCGGCGTGGCGGGCGCCGGCGAGGATGTCGTCCCACGGCTGTCCGTTGTTGGTCCAGAAGATGAAGCGCATGGCCAGACCGTACCGGGGGCAGTCAGGGCAGGTCGTGACAAACGGCTTCGATGTTGTGACCGTCGGGGTCGCGCACGAACGCGGCGTAGTAGCCGGGGTGGTACTCGGGCCACACCCTGGGGTTGTGCAGCACCTCGGCGCCCGCCACGACCGCTGCTCCGAAGAAGGTCCGCACCGCCTCGCGGTCGGCAGCGGCGAAGGCGATGTGGATCGGCCGGTTGGTGCCCTGGTCGACCAGGGGGCCCAGCCAGAAGCTGGGCTTGGCGCCGATGCCGTACCCGATCACCGCGCCGAAGTCCAAGACCCTGGAGACGCCCAGCGGCGCCAGCACCGCGTCGTAGAACTCGGAGCTGACCGGCACGTCGGCGCACTGGATCGACACATGGTCGAGCACCTCGCTCAACCTAGTTGCCAGCAGCCCGAGACGCCCGCCGTGGCGATCTCAGGGGGCGCGAGAGAACTCATCACGTCCTTCAGGAATCGGTAACGCCGGCGGTCCCCGGTGCGTTCCCCCTGTTGAGTGGATCACTCCGATCGCTCCTTCCAAGCCGAACAGGCAACCCGTCAGCGATGACGGCAAGCAACGCCACGGGCCTCCCCGAGGCATCCGGGCTACCGAACTGGAGACACCTCATGATGATCACCGAATTCCTCGCAGGGCTCGCCCTGACCACCAAGATCGCCGCGGTCACCGGCGCCGTGGCCGTCACCGGCGCCGCCGCAGGAGCCGCCGGGGTCCTGCCCACCCAGGCAGAGTCCACGATCGAGGCTGACGTCGAGGCCGAGGCCGAGGTCGAGGTCGAGACCCCCGCCGGGCCGGCTGATGCGGACACCGTCACCACCCCGGAGGCTGCCAAGTTCGGCACCGCCGTGGCCGAGACGGCCCGCGAAGGCGGCGTCGACGGTCCCTCGATCGCAGCCGAGGCACGCACCCAGGGACAGGGCGGCGCCGATCAGGCGAACAGCACCCCGGCCGCGGACCACATCCCCGACGGCACTCCGACAGGTCCGCCGGACTCGCTGCCGGCCGAGGCTGACACCCGGGCCGAGACCGACACCCGGGCCGAGACCGACACCCGGGCCGAAGCCGAAGCCGAAGCCGAAGCCAAGGTCGAAGCCGAGGTCGGGACCTCCTCGACCCCCGAGCTCGACGAGATCCCCGACGATCTCGGTTCCGGAGTCGCCCCCGGTCCCAGGGGCTGAGCCAGGCGAAAACCACTCCATCGCATGACCTGTGAGCGGGTCGTCGGCCACCCGGCGATCCCGCTCACCGTCGCGATCGGGGCGACACCTATGGATCGGGTGTCTCGGCCTGCAGGCGACGTCGGAGCAGGTCGAGCACCGAGATGGCCGAGAACTGCTGCACCCGGTGGCGGTCGCCGGGCATCCGCACCTGGCGGGACTCGACCTCGTCGCCGAGCGCCAACCCGAAGAACACCGTGCCGGGACGCTGGTCCTCCTGGGGTTCGGGCCCCGCAACCCCGGTGACGGCGATGCCGACATCGGCATCCAACCGTCGACGCACTCCGATGGCCATGGCCTCGGCCGCCTCGGCCGAGACGACGGGGCCTTCGGGTACGTCGAGCAGCGAGAACTTGACCGCTGACCCATAGGCGACGACGCCACCCCGGAACACCTTCGATGACCCGGGCACATTGGTGATGCGCGACGCGATCAGACCGCCGGTGACCGACTCGGCCACCGCCAGGGTGAGCCCCCGGTCCCCGAGCAGCGAGATCACGGCGTGCTCCATCGTCTCGTCGTCGACCCCGAAGACGATGTCGCCGACGATCTCGCGGACGATGGTCTCCTCCGCCGCGATCGCCTCGTCGGCCTCGGCCTCGGTGGGGGCCTTGACGGTGATCCGCACCTTGATCCCCTCGATTCCGCTGGCGAGGAACGCCAAGGTCGCCTTGGGCTCGGCATCGAGGCGTTCGATCTCGTCGTGGAGGAGCTCGGCCAGTCCCGACTCGGACTGGCCCCAGGTGCGCAGCACCCGGCTCTTGATGACCGCCGTGACCCCAGCCCGGTCCTGCAGGTCGGGGATGACGGTGCCTGCCACCATCTCCTTCATCTCGTAGGGGACCCCGGGAACGGCGTAGACGACCTTGCCCTCGTACGGACCCGCCATCGGACAGACCAGGCCCGGCGCGGTGCCCGGCATCTCAGCGATGGTCGAGGCACCCTCGGGGATCAGAGCCTGACGCAGGTTGTTGGCCGACATCGTCCGGCCCCGCGATCCGAACATCGCTCGGATCCGTGCCTCGATCGCCTCGTCGCGAACCAGCTCGACCCCCATGACGTCGGCGAGGACCTCCCGGGTGATGTCGTCCTGGGTGGGACCCAACCCACCGCACATGATCACCGCGTCGCTGCGGTCGAGGGCCACCCGCAGCGCGCTCACCATGCGGTCGTGGTTGTCGCCCACCTTGGTCTGGAAGTGGCTGTCGATGCCTGCGAGCGCAAGGTGCTCACCCATCCACGACGAGTTGGTGTCGACGATCTGACCCAACAGCAGCTCGGTCCCGACAGCGATCACTTCACAGCGCATGAGCGGTGAGGCTACCGGTAGCGCCGGCCCGGAGAACGACGAGGGGGCGCGCTGGGAGACCTCAGCCCACCTCGGCGGCCCGGCTGCCGTCGTAGAGGTAGTGCAGGCCGGTACCGACGGTGAGCACGACTGCGGCCCACAGGAGGCCGTCGGCCAGCCATGCCGGGTTGGATGCCAAGGGGATGAGGGCGAACCCCACCGCGAGCTGCTGGGTGAGGGTCTTGAGCTTGGCGCTGGTCCGGGCGGGGATCGTCAACCCCCGGCGGGCCCAGTACGAGCGGTACATGCTGATCGCCACCTCACGCACGGCGATGAGGACCACTGGCACGAGCGCGAACCGCCCGATGGCGACCAGCGCAGCCATGGCGCCGAGCACCAGCACCTTGTCGGCGAGCGGATCGAGGAAGGCACCCGAACGGGTGGTGCCGTGACGGCGGGCGAGGTAGCCGTCGAACCCGTCGGTGAGGCACAGGAGCGTCCAGGCGGCGAAGACCCACCACGACGCACCGGCCTCGGTGATCGACACCAGCAGCACCGGCGAGATGAGCAGGCGCGCGATGGTGACGTAGTTGGCCGGCGTCGCCAGCGCCGTCGGACCGAACGCCGTATCGGTCATCGCCCCGCCGTCCTCATGGCCGGGCTCCCACCACAGCGGCCGACGACTCTGCAGCGACGAGATCGGGGCCGAGCGATTCGGTCACCACCACCCGATGGAACCGGCCGACCTCGAGGTGGTCGGGAACGGTGATGACACCGTCGATCTCGGGGGCTTCGCGGTGGCTGCGGGCGACACCGGGCTCGTCGACGAGCACCTCGAGGGTCGACCCGATGAGCCCGGTGCGGCGGGACGCGGTGATGGCATCCTGCATCTCGGTGAGCTCGGCGAGGCGCTCGGCGACCAGCCCGTGGGGCACCACTCCGTCGAGGCCGGCGGCATAGGTGCCGGCCTCGGCCGAGTAGGCGAAGAAGCCGCACCAGTCGAGCTGGGCCTCCTCGACGAAGTGCAGCAGTCGGTCGTGGTCGTCTTCGGTCTCGCCCGGGTACCCCACGATGAAGTTGGACCTGAACGCGGCGTGTTCGTTACGTGCCCGGATCGTGGCGATGCGGTCGAGGAACCGCTCGCCGTCGCCCCACCGCCGCATCCGCCGCATCAACGGGCGCGACACGTGCTGGAGGCTGAGGTCGAAGTAGGCCACATCGGTGGCCAGAATGGCGTCGACCAGGGCGTCGGTGAGATCCGACGGGTACAGGTAGAGGAGCCGCACCCACGGGACCCGGGCGGCCACCGCCTCGACGAGCGGCACGATCGCGCGCTCGCCTACCCCCTGGTCGCGGCCGAACGAGGCCAGATCCTGGGCGACCAGCACCACCTCGGTCGCTCCCAGTCCATCGACCTCAGCCAGGATCGAGTCGATGCTGCGGGACCGCTGCGGGCCACGGAAGCTGGGGATGGCGCAGAACCCACACGCCCGGTCACAGCCCTCGGCCACCTTCACGTAGGCCCAGGGAGCGGTGGAGGGCGGGCGGGGCAGGTTCAACAGGTCGAAGCTGGGGACCGCGCTGGGAACCGCATCACCGGTGGAACCGCGGTCGGGACGGGTCGGCCCCAGGGTGACCGGCACCCCGAACCCCGCGACCGCATCGGCTTCGGGCAGCGCCTCGGCCAGTTCGTCGCCGTAGCGTTCGGCCATGCACCCGGTGACCACGATCTCGGCGCCGTCGCGACGCTGGTCGGACAGGGCCAGCACGGTGTCGATCGACTCCTGGCGGGCATCTTCGATGAAGGCGCAGGTGTTGACCACGACCAGGTCGGCGTCCTCGGGCCGGGACGCGGCGACGAGCCCGTCGGCGGTGAGGGTGCCGACCAGCTTGTCGGAGTCCACCTGGTTCTTCGGACAGCCGAGGGTCTCGACCCAATAGCTCCTGGCCATGACCGCACAAGCCTACCTGGGGGCCGAAGGCGGACCTCAGCCGGGCTCGGCGGCCACCGCGTGGTCAGCCGGCGTGGGACGGCCAGTCGATGGCAGCCAGCACCCCTGTGGCCGACATCGTGACGTACGCGGTGTTGGGGTCGTCGGGGCCGAAGCAGATGTTGGTGACCAACGGATCGGGGAGCTCGACGAACTCGACACGGGCACCGTCGGGTGACACCGCAGTGATCCCGCCGATGCCGAGCGTGCCGACGCAGATCCAGCCCTCGGGATCGACCGCGAGCGAGTCGAACAGCTTCCCGGCCCCCGGGTGACAGAGCACCTGGCCCCCGGCGTTGAGCCCGTCGGTGGAGGCCACCTCCCCGGGAGCGGGCACGTCCCACGCCAACAACCTCCCGTGGTGGGTCTCGGCGACGTAGACCCGATCATCCGATGGTGACAGTCCGATGCCGTTGGGAGAGTCGAGGGGAGCGATGACCTCGCGGATCGAGGCGCCGTCGGCGGTGGCGTGATACACCTGCCCGCGGTCGCGCGTGTTGCGGAACGTGCGTCCGTAGTCGGTGAACCAGAGATCGCCTCGGGCATCGACCACCAGGTCGTTCGGCGCGTGCAGGGCCTCGCCGTCGCAGCCCGTGTAGAGGGTGGTGATCTGACGGCTCGTGAGATCGATGCGCCGGATCGAGCCTCCCACCCAGGTGTCGGGCGTCGTCGGTCCGGGCACGAGCACCTCGCCCAGGTCGACGAAGTCGAAGTTGCCTCCGTTGTCGCACACATACAGCGCGTCGTCGTGACCGAGCGCCGCACCGTTGGGGCCGGGCAGCCCCTCGGCCAGGTTCGAGACCGTGCCGTCGGGGGCGACGCGGCTCACCACGCCTCCCGCGATCTGACACACCACGATCGACCCGTCGGCCATCACCACCGGACCCTCCGGGAACCGCAGCCCTGTCGCCAGCTCTCGCACCTCGGTCATGTGGATCCCCCGTTCGTCGGACCGTGCCGGCCATGGTCCCACGTGGACCGCCCGCCGGTGTCGATCAGCCGGATGGACCGACGAGCACGACCGACCCCGCGTAGACGGCGAGGAGGAACGCACCCTCCCACCGCGTGACCTGTCGCCCGGTGATCATCAACACCCAGGTGCCGAACCCGACCGCGACCATGGCGAGGACGCCGACACCGAGCAGCCGTGGCGCCTCGAGGTCGCCGGTCCCGGCCAGCACGAGCACCGCGCCGACCGCCAGCGAGTTGAACAGGTTGCTGCCCAACAGGTTGCCGACGATGAGGTCGGGCTCCCCGGCCCGAGCCGCCGCGATGGCGGTGACCAGCTCGGGCAACGAGGTGCCGATGGCCACCAGGGTGAACCCGACGAACCCGCCCGACAGCCCCGCTGCATCGGCGATGCCGACCGCGCCCATCACGAGGAGCTGGGCCCCGACGACGGTACCGACCAGGCCGGCGACGGTGCGCAGCACCTCGACCCGCAGACGCGGCATGTGGGCCCGGTGGGTGAACTCGGCCACCTCGCGCTCGAGGTCGGGATCGGGGGTCGTCCCGCCCGAGGTGATGATGACGCCCAGGCTGGCCACCAGTGCCACCAGGAGGACCACCGCCTCCCACCAGCTGATCCCGCCCTGGACGAAGATGGCGAACAGCACGACCGACCCCACCATCAGTGGGGTCTCCTTGCGCAACGTCGAGCCGGCGATGCCGACGGGCACGATCAGCGCGGCCGCGCCGAGCACGAGGGTGAGGTTGGCGACGTTGGACCCGACGACGTTGCCGACGCCGACCTCGGGGTCGCCCTGGAACGCGGCGACCCCCGAGACCAGCATCTCGGGCGCCGAGGTCCCGAACCCGACGACGACCGCACCGACCACCACCGCGGAGATGCGCAGGACCAGGGCGATGCGCGCCGCGCCGAGCACGAACTGATCGGCCGCCTTGGTCAGGAACACCAAGCCGACCGCCACGAGGACGATGTCGAGAATCACGGGATCGGACGCTAGGAGATGTGCTCGACCTCGTCTGCATCGGCATCGTCGTGGTCGGAGGAGCCAGCGCCTGCGAGCTCTTCGGGGGTCATCAGCACCGCCCTGGCCTTGGAACCCTCGGACGGGCCGACCACGCCCCGTTGTTCGAGCAGGTCCATGAGGCGGCCGGCGCGAGCGAAGCCGACCCGCAACTTGCGTTGCAGCATCGAGGTCGAGCCGAGCTGGCTGCGCACCACCAGCTCCATCGCCTGGTTCAACAGGTCGTCGTCATCGTCGCCCCCGGAGGCTCCACCACCACCGCCGCCGGTGCCGGCCAAGCCCAGTGCGGCACCTTCGCTCTCGGCCTGGACCTCCTCGTTGTAGGCGATCTCGGGGGCCTGCTTGCGCCACGCCTTGGCGACGTCGCGGACCTCCTCCTCGGTGACCCATGCACCCTGCACCCGCTGGGCGACCGACGACGTGGCGGTGAGCATCAACATGTCGCCCTTGCCGATGAGGCGCTCGGCGCCGGCCTGGTCGAGGATGACCCGGCTGTCGGCGAGGCTCGAGACCGCGAAGGCGATGCGGCTGGGGATGTTGGCCTTGATGAGACCGGTGATGACGTTGACCGATGGCCGCTGGGTGGCCAGCACCAGGTGGATGCCCACCGCCCGGGCCTTCTGGGCGATGCGGCAGATGCTGGCCTCGACGTCGCGGGCGGCGACCATCATCAGGTCGTTGAGCTCGTCGACCACGATCACGATGAACGGCAGGCGCTGGTACTCGAGCGGTTCGCCGTCGGGGCCGAGCTCTCCCGCGCCCGGGGCGTCACGCAGGTCGCCGCGGTCGTACGCGGCGTTGTAGCCGGTGATGTCGCGGACCCGGACCGCTTCGAGCAGCTCGTAGCGGCGGTCCATCTCCCGCACGGCCCAGTCGAGGGCGTTCGCGGCCTTCTTGGGGTCGACGACGACCTCGGTGAGCAGATGGGGCAGCTTGGAGTACTGGGTGAGCTCGACTCGCTTGGGATCGACGAGGATCATGCGCACCTGATCGGGTGTGGCCCGCATGAGCATCGAGGTGACCACCGAGTTGATGCACGACGACTTGCCCGCTCCGGTGGCCCCGGCGATGAGCACGTGGGGCATCTGGGCCAGGTTCAGCATCACCGACGAGCCGTTGATGTCGCGACCGACCGCGACCTCGAGGGGGTGCTTGGCCGCCTTGGCCTCGGGGGTGACGAGCAGATCGCCGAGGGCGACGATCTCTCGCCGGGAGTTGGGGACCTCGACGCCGATGGCCTGACGCCCGGGGATGGGGGCCAGGATGCGCACGTCGGGCGACGCCATGGCATAGGCGATGTCCTTGTGGAGGCTGGTGACCCGGGCGACCTTGACCCCCGGCCCGAGCTCGAGCTCGTAGCGGGTCACGGTGGGTCCGACCACCATCCCCACCAGGCGTGTCTCGACGCCGTGCTCGGCCAGGGCCTGTTCGAGCACCCGACCGGTGTCCTCGACCGCCTTCTGGTCGACCCGGTGGGGTCCGGCCTTGCGCAGGACCTCGGGCTTCGGCAGCTTCCAGGGCGATGACGCCGCGGCCGGCCCGAGATCGATGTGGAGCTGCTCGGCATCGGTGCGATCGCCGGCGGCGCCGGTTGAATCGGCGGCCGGCGCCGGTGGGCGACGCCGCCGCGTGGCCTTCGGGCCGCCTTGGTCCTGGTCGAACAGATCTGGCGACGGCGAGCCGTCGGGAGCAACCTCGGAGGTGGTGAGATCGATGGCGTGGCCGCCGACCACCATGGTCGGCGTCTCACCCGCGGTGCCGGGCCCGCCTGGGTGACCGTCATCCTGGAACTGGGCGGAGCCATCGGCGCGCTCACCCGGGGCCCGCATGAGGGCGCCGATGCCCGTGCCTGCGCCCCGCACGACGAACCGGAGCGCCGAGGCCACGGCGGCGAGCACGGTGCGGACGGGGATGTGGGTGATGACCACCAGCCCCAGCACGGTGACGGTGACGAGCACCAACGTCGCCCCCCAGACCCAGGCGACGGCCTCGAGCGGCGCGCCGGTGGCAGCGCCGAGGAACCCACCGGAATCGATCAGGGCGTCGACCCCGGTCACGTCGTCGGGCGCATCGACCCAGACGTGGAGGAGACCGGTCACCCCGACCAGCACCAGCGCCGCGCCGACCGCCACGCGGACAGCGGCGCCACGGTCCTCGGTGGCGACCTGCTGGCGAACCAGGGCGATCCCCGCCACCACCAGGGCAACCGGGATCACGTAACGGAGCAGACCAACCAGCGCTCCCGCCCCGGTGTCGATCGTGGTGCCGGCCGGGCCGGCGATCTCGAAGTAGGTGCCGAGACCCGCCACCAACCCGAGGGTCAACAGGATGAGACCCCACGCATCGAGGACGTGGCCCTCGAACGCGGTGCGCAGCACCGGCGGCCGAGGTGCGGCCTTGGTGCTGGATGTGGTGGTGGAACGGGGACGGGAGGACTGCTTGGTGGCCACAGGCACCTCGGACGCGAAGGATCGGCAGGCTCCACCCACCATCCATGGTCGCCGCCCCACCGGTCGAGGTCAAGCATCCTCGGGCGCGACCGGTGGCGCCGTCGCCACCGGATACGGTCGGGCGATGCACCGATCGGTGGGTGTCGCCCTGGCCCTGACCCTCATCCTCGCCGCCTGCGGTGGCGACGACGACGCGGGTCCGAACGAAGGTGAGCAGCCCCCGTCGACGGTCGAACCCGGCCCCTCGGTCCCGGTGCGGGTCATCGGCGCCATCGAGGAGACCGACGAGGGCTGGCTGCTCTGTCCCGGCGCGGTCGCTCCCTGTTGGCCGGTCGTCGACGACCCCGAGCCCGGGACGCGTTCGGGTTCGGTCGTCGCGACCGGCACCTGGGACCGCGACACCATCGACCTCGACACGGTCGAGCCCGGGCCCCGAGACCGGTCCGGGCTCACCAACCCCTGCCGAGCAGAGGGTGACCAGCCCGACGAGGTGTGGCAGGACGACGAGGCCTTCGACGACTACGTCGAGTCGATCCCCGAGCATCTCGCCGGCGTGTGGCTGGCCGACGACGTGTTGGTGATGGTCGTCACCGACGACGTCGGGGCGCACCGCGCCGCTCTCGATGACCGGGGGATCCAGGGTGTCTGTGTTGCCGACCTGGGGTTCGAGCACACCCTGGCCGAGCTCGACTCCACCCTCGAGGAGATGTCACAGCGCTGGCCGTCGTGGGCAGACCAGGGATGGGTGGTGCTCAGCGGCAGCGTCGACGTCGCGGCGAACCGGGTCGTCGTCGCCTTCGACCAGATCGACCAGGGCCTCCGTGACGAGATCGAGACGACGTGGGGTGACCGGGTGGAGATCCGCGCCAACGTCGAGGTGCTCGACGGCCCGGTCGAGCAACTGGAGTTGCCGCCAGCCGAGAACGAGATCACCGTCACCACCCAGCCGCGAGGATCGGGTGGCATGGACGCGCTGGGTCGGTTCACCCTGCGGTTCGATGCGGGCCGTGAGTGCCTGTACCTCGAGGCGAGCGACGGCAGTCGCACCAAGCCGATCTGGCCGTTCGGCTACCGGGCGCTGCCGGACCCGGTCCGCGTGGTCGACGGTCGGGGTGAGGTGGTTGCGGTGGTCGACCAGCAGCTCGAGCTGGGTGGCGGGTCCGGACAGGTGCTCCCCGACTCCGACGACCCCACCGACTGCGGAGCCGCCACCGTCTGGGTGATCAGCCCCACCTGAGCCCCCCGGGCCAAGTCCGCCTCCACCGCATGACCCCCCCCAACGCGTTCTGTGAAGAGTTTCCAACCGCATGGGTGCGAAACCCTTCACAGAAGGCCGGGAGCCGAAGAGGGGCTGATCCGTCAGGCCTCCATGACCACGGGGACGATCATCGGACGGCGCTTGGTCCGCTTGTTCACGAACCGGCCCGCGGCCCGGCGCACCACCCGCTGGATGGTCTCGATGTCGCGGCCCTCGTTGACCAGCGCGTCCTCGATGGCCTCGCGCACGACCGTGGTGGCCTCGTCGAGCAGGTCCTCGGCCTCGGGGGCGTGGATCCAGCCCCGGGTGATGAGCTCGGGACCGGTGATGACCGTCCCGGCCATCACGTCGATCGCGACGACCACGACCACCACGCCTTCCTCGGCCAAGACCCGACGGTCGCGCAGCACCCCATGGCTGACGTCGCCCACGATGCCGTCGACGTAGAGATAGCCGGCCGGCACCGGGTCACCCCGCTTCAGGCCGTCGTCGGAGAGCACCACCGAGTCGCCGTCCTCGCACAGCAGGATGTGGTCGGGGTCCATCCCGACCGCGGAGGCCACCTTGGTGTGGGCGACCATGTGGCGATACTCGCCGTGGACGGGGATGAACCACTCGGGCTGCACGATCGAGTGGAGCGTCTCGAGCTCGCCGGCCTTGGCGTGACCGGTGGCGTGCACGTCGGAGATCCCGGAGTGGACGACATCGGCGCCGAGTCGCACCAGCCCGTCGATGACCTTGCTGACGTTCATCTCGTTGCCGGGGATGGGGTGCGAGCTGAGGATGACGGTGTCGTCGGGGGTGATCTTCAAGAACTTGCTCTCGCCGGCGGCCATGCGGGCCAGCGCCGACATGGGCTCGCCCTGGCTGCCGGTGGAGATCACACAGACCTGGCCGGGGTCGAGGTCGGCGACGTCTTCGATGTCGGCGATGGCGTGGTCGGGGATGTGGAGCAGGCCGAGGTCGCGGGCCAGCTTCACGTTCTTCTTCATGGACATGCCGAGGGTCACCACCGTGCGGTCGAAGGCGATGGCCGCGTCGGCGATCTGTTGCACCCGGTGGATGTGGCTGGCGAAGCTGGCGGTGACGATGCGCCGCCCCTCGTGGGCGTGGAACAGGTCATAGAGCACACCCCCGACCGACGACTCGGACCGGGAGTGACCCGGTTCTTCGGCGTTGGTCGAGTCGGCGAGCAGGAGTCGGACTCCTCCGTCCTTGGCGAGTTGGCCCATGCGGGCGAGGTCGGTGAGTCGACCGTCGACCGGGGTGAGGTCGAGCTTGAAGTCGCCGCTGTGGAGGATGGTGCCCTGGGGCGTGTGGAACGCGGTGGCAAACCCGTGGGGCACCGAGTGGGTGACGGGGATGAACTCGACGTCGAAGGGCCCGATCTGGCGTCGCTCGCCGTCGCGCACCGGGATGAGCTCGGTGCGCTTGAGCAAGCCGGCCTCCTCGATGCGGTTCCGGGCGATGCCGAGGGCGAGCTCGGAGCCGTAGACGGGGAAGGAGACGTCGCGCAGCAGGTACGAGAGGCCACCGACGTGGTCTTCGTGGCCGTGGGTGGTGAGACAGGCCTCGATGCGGTCGGCGTTGTCGAGCAGGTAGGAGAAGTCGGGTAGCACCAGGTCGATGCCCAACATGTCGAGGTCGGGGAACATCAGTCCGCAGTCGAGCAACATGATGCGGCCCTCGACCTCGATGCAGGCACAGTTGCGCCCGATCTCGCCCAGGCCTCCGAGGAAGGTGATCTTGACCGGTGCCGGCATCAGTACCCCAGCTCGTCGAGCAGGGCACGCCCGATGTCCTCGAGCCCGTCGGGTTCGGGACCCATCGGCGGTCGGCAGGCGCCACCCGGGAGCCCCATCAGCCGCAACATGGCCTTGGTCGGAACCGGGTTCGGCGCGGCGTCGCCGGTCTCGAACTCGAACGACGGGATCATCAAGGCGTTGAGCCGGCGAGCCTCGTCGTGCTTGCCTGCCTCGAAGGCCTCGATCATCTGGGCCATGAGGCCGGCCACCCAGTGGGTGGCGACCCCGACGACCCCGACCGCACCCGCGGCCAGCAGTGGCAGGGTCATGTTGTCGTCGCCGCTGTAGACCTCGAAGCCCTCGGGGGCCCGAGCCAGCAGTGCAGCAGTGGCACCGGGGTTGCCGGCAGCGTCCTTCACCGCCACCACGTTCGGGTACGCCTCGGCCAGAGCGAGCATCGTGGCCGACTCGATCTTGCGACCGGTGCGGCCTGGGATGTCATAGAGCATGATCGGGCGATCGGTGGACTCGGCGATCGCCGCCCAGTGGGCGAGCAACCCCGCCTGGGAGGGCTTGTTGTAGTAGGGCGTGACCGACAAGATGCCGTCGACGCCCATGTCGGTGGCGGTCCTGGTCATCGCCATGGCATGGGTGGTGTCGTTGCTGCCGGCCCCACCGATGACGATCGCGTCGGGGACCGCCTCTCGGACCGTGCGGATGAGATCGAGGTGCTCGGCCGCGGTGAGCGTGGGGCTCTCGCCGGTGGTGCCGGCGACCACGACACCGTCGTTGCCGTGATCGACGAGCCAGCGCGCCAGGGTGGCTGCGCCGTCGAGGTCGAGCGCGCCATCAGCGGCGAACGGCGTCGCCATCGCGGTGAGCACCCGTCCGAATCGGGCCATGACGCTCGTCTCCTCCTCGCCGACAATCGGCGTGTTACTGATCGCAGCAGGCTGATGCGAGACCGACGCGATGTTACCAGCGCAGCCCACCCTCCTCGGGTGGCCGGGGCCGCTCCTGGCTCAGCGGGACAGCGGCTCGTAGCGCCGGTCGCCCAGCACATGGGCGACACGCACCCCCCTGGGGGCCGCCGAGCCGTCCAGGGCGCGTCGGAGATCGTCGCGGCGGTGCACCGAGGTGAGGTCTCGATCGAAGGTGAGGACCGCGGCAACCCCGAGCTCGTCGACGAGACCGAGGTGGTGGTGGGCGACGGCCATCGCGTGCGTGCTGTCGGGGTTCCACAGCACCGTGAGCGTGCCGACCCGACGGGTCGGGCGCGCCACGCCGGCCGAGCGAACCGCACCGACATCGCCCACCACCCGTCCACCTCCGGTGGCGGTGTCGAAGACCGCGAGCCCGCCGCGGGTGGCCAGGGCCAGCCGGCTGCCATCAGGCGAGAAGACCGGCTCGAACGCGTACGTCGAGTCGTCGCCGGCCAGCTCGAGCCCTGATGGCAAGGTGGCCATGACCGCACCGTCGCTCGCCGCCAGGATCTCGACCCGACAGTCGAAGGACCGGCCACAGGTCTCGACGGCGAGGCGTGAGGACCCCACTGCCATCACCCGCCCGTGGCCGATCCGGGTCAGCTCGCGCGAGTCGAGGTCGAAGCTGTAGATGCCATGGGGGCTCTCGTGGATCAGGCGTCGACCGGCGACCCCGACGGTGGACCCACCCACCCCATCGAAGGGGAACCCCCACGCCGCGATCTGCTCGCCACGCGGGTCCAGCTCGGTGAACGAACGCCCCGACGGCATGATCACCGTGTCGTCGGTGGTCGTCCACGTCTCGAACGGCCCGGGCAGCCCGTCGTGCGGCGGCCCGAGCGACGAACCCCAGACCGACCCGTCCGAGAGCGACACTCCGGCGAACCGGCTGATGAGCACATCTTCCATGAGGACCCGGGGCAGCTCCTCGGTCCACCCGTCGTCGGGGTCGCCGGTGCGGATCACCTGCGTACCCGTCTCACCGTCGAGGGGGAACTGCACCACCGTGCCGTCGGGCGCCACTTGCAACAGAACCTGATCCTCGAAGCCCTCAACCGCTTCGTACCCGTCGCCGGTGCCCGGTGGCGTGGACGGAACCGAGCTACCCGTGGTCGGCGTACTGGGTTCCGGTTCATCCTCGGCCACCTGGGGGCCGTCCCCGTCGCCACCGGTGACGAGGCCGATCCCCACCATCGCCACCACCGCGATCACGACCAGCACCGCCACCCGTCGGCGTCGGCCACCGGCAGTGACCCTGACCGGTTCGCCCGGCCCGGCCGCCCCGGTCCCTTCGATCTCCAGCTCGGGAAGCGCTCCGCACCCCGGACACGGGCCGACCGGTCCACGGACGGTGCCACAGGAAGGGCAGGGCGACCGACTCATCTGCCCTCGGGCCCGAACCCGGTGTCGCTCAGCAAGAACTGGTGGGGCCCGCTCCCGGGCGCGCCGAGCGCAGCGGACAGGTCGTCGAGACGGCGGACCTCACCGGCGTCGCGATCGAACCAGGCGACCACGATCCGGTCGGGCTCATCGGCATCGGACGGCGCGGTGGGGAGCATCACGAGTCCTGCGGAGGCGTCGGGCGCCCACAGGACCGTGGCGGGCCCGCGGACGAATCGTTCGGGGATGGGCGTCTCGACCACACCGAGGACCTCGCCGGTGTCCACGTCGATCACCGCCACCCCGTCGCGGAGAACCAGTGCAAGGCGCTGGCCGTCGGGTGAGAACCGGTGACCCCACAGCGGCTCGGCCGGCCCGACGACTTCGGCGCCGCCGATGGTGGGATCGACCACCGAGCGGGTCGCGCCGTCGGCGAGATCGATGACGCGCCGCTCACACCGGAGCTGCTCGTCGCAGACGCGGACCAGCGCGACACCGGCGCCGACCGCACGCACCTCCCCGGGACCCAACCCGACGACGGACCGATCGTCGAGGTCGAACCGGAAGATGCCGCTCGGACCGTCGTGCACGACCTGGCGCCCCGCGACCCCGGCGACCTCGCCCTGGCCGCGGGCGACGACCGGCGACTGCACCCCTTCCTGGCGACGCATATCGTCGGTCCACCACTCCACCAGTCGATCGCCGGCGGCGATCAGCGCGCTGCCCCTGCTCGTCGACCCGACGACCCGACCGCGGCCCGAGCCGGCGTCGCCGAGGTTGCTCAGCGACCACCACCGGCCGTCGTGCAGCGACAACCCACCCATCGGGCTCACGAGCACGCCACGGACGAGCACGGCCGGGAAACCGACCTGGGCCCGGTGGAAGTCCACCTGCACCTCGCTGACGACCCCACCCCCCAACGGGGCTTGAAGGATCTCGCCGGCGCCGCTGTCGGTGATCACCAGCCATCGGTCCTCGAACCCCTCGATCGCGGCGAACGGCGAAGCCCCGGGTGTCGGCCCGGTGCCGGGCTCCGACGAAGGCGGGAGGCTGGTGGTGGGGTCGGTCTCGTCGGGCTCCGCTGCGTCGTCGGGCTCCTGCGGCGGGTCGGGCTCCTGCGGCGGGTCGGTCGTACCGTCATCGGGAGTCCAGACGATGTTGAGCACCACCAATGCGGCAACGACCGCCAGCGCGCCGGCGGCCAGGCGGGCACCGGAGATCGTCGCCCGACCAGCCATGCTCAGTCGTCGACCGGGACCTGGGCCGACCTGCGGCGCGGCGGCTTCGCGTGACCCCGAGCCTCTGCTGCCCGTTCACGAGCCACCTTGCGCAGCACCAGCGGGTAGCCGAACGCGGCAATCGTGGCGAAGGTGAACCACTGGAACGCGTACCCGAGGTGTGGCCCTTCGCCGAGTTCGACCGGCTCGACCGGGACCGGAACCTGCCCGGGCTGCGCCGGGGTCTGGCCCGACAAGGTGACATAGGCCGGCAGCACCGGGTAGTCGACCTGTGCGGCGAGGCGGCCGACGTCGGCCCGGGCCAGACGTTCGAGTCGCCCTTCGGCGGGATCGGTGGCACCGAAGCTGCCCCGCTGCTGGCTGGCGGTGACCGAGCCGACCACGGTCACCTCGCCCGCGGGCGGGTGCGCCTCGACGATCCGTTCGCCGTCGCCGACGGCCATGGGAACCCAGCCGCGGTTCACCACCACACCCGTGCCCTCGTCGGTGACCAGCGGGGTCAGCACCCAGTACCCCGGCGCTCCCTCGTAGGTGCGATTCGAGACCGTGACCTGGTCGTCGAGCTGATAGACACCGTCGACCTCCACCGTGCGGAGCTCGACCTCGTCGATGTCGTCCTCGCTGTCGGTTGGCCCGACCAGCTCGCTGATCGGCACCACCGGTTGCTCGGACCGCGATGCCTCACGTTCGTTGACCTCCCGCCGCTGCTCCAGGCGGTCGAGCTGCCACAACCCCGCGACGACACAGCCCGCCACGATGAACAGCGCCAGCAGGTGCGACAAGATCCATCGGGGACGCACGGCGAACCGGTACACGGTGTGCAGAGTAACGGCGGCCGGGCCGATGCCGGCATCGGTAGGGTTGACCGCATGGCCAGCGTGGTTCGTGAAGCCCTCGACGAGCTGATGCGCGCGTCGGACGATGGTCGCGTCGACGCTGTGTGCACCGAGCTCGACGTGCGGCTTCTCGGCGTCTTCGGATCCGCCGTCGATCCGTCCACTGACCCCAACGACATCGACGTGTCCGTCTGGTTCGAAGGCGACTCGCGGGCTCTCGACCTGCTCGACCGACTGACCGAGATGAGCGGGACCGACCGCATCGATCTGCTCGACCGCCAGGCGCTCGCGGGATGAGTCCCGTGCGACTCGATCGCGCCATCGTGCTGAGGCGGCTCCGCACGATGGCCGACACCCTGTCCGACCTCGACAGCCTCGCGGGCTCGACCGCGGCCATCGCGAGCGTGACCACCGACTACCGGCACTACGCGCGAGCCGTCGCCGGGTGGCTCGACCGCACTGGTTGATGCCGCGCGTCAGCGTCGGGAGCGTCGGGCCTCCCGGCGGGCGGTCACCTCGGCTCGTTCCTCGGCCTCGGCGGCCTCTCCGGCCAGCGCCTGCCAGGCCTGGAACCGGGAGCGGGCCAGGTCTCCCGAGTCGACCGCCTCTCGCACCGCGCAGCCCGGTTCGGAGTCGTGGAAGCAGTCGGAGAAGCGGCAGGACCTGGCCAGCTCGGCGATGTCGGTGAACGACGCGGCGACCGCCGCGGGGTCACCCCACACGCCCACTGACCGGATGCCGGGCGAGTCGATGATCACACCGCCGGTCGCCAGCAGGTAGAGCTCGCGGGCGGTGGTGGTGTGGCGCCCCTTGGCGTCGCCGCGCCGCACCTCGCCGGTGGCGGCCACGTCGTCTCCGGCCAGCAGGTTGACCAAGGTCGACTTGCCCGCTCCCGACTCCCCGATGAGGACCACCGTCCGACCGACGAGACGACGGCGCAGATCGTCGATCCCCTCGGAGTCGGGGACCGAGACCACCACCACGTCGACACCCGGGCTGGCCGACTCGACCTCGTCGACCACCCGGTCCACGTCCTCCACCAGGTCGGCCTTGGTGAGCACCACGAGGGGCTCGGCCCCGGCATCGCGGGCCAGCAGCGAGGCTCGCTGGATGCGGCCGTCCTTCACGGGCCGGTCCAGGCCGCACACGACGCCCACGATGTCGATGTTCGCGGCCAACAGCTGCTCGACCCCTTTGTCGGGGTCGCGCCGCCGCAGCAGAGACCGGCGGGGCAACAGGTGGGCGACCGCACCGTCGCGAACCACGACCCAGTCCCCCACCGCTGCCGGTGCGTCGATCCGCATGGGGTACTGGTCGGTTCCGTCGGAGGTCGCGACGGTGAGGGCGACGCCGTCGTGGCGCACGACACGGCCCGGCTCGGGCCGAGCTCCTCCTCGGTCGGCCACTACCTCGAGCGCGGCTGCCCAGCCTTCGTCCCAGCCATAGGCGGCGAGCCCCGCGGTGCTCATCGGCGTCGCGGGCGTCCCTCCCCGAGCGATGTCATGTCGCAGACGCTACCCGCACTCGACATCGAGGACTCCTCTCACTGGGCGCTACGAGCATCTACACTTCGCACTCCAGGACGGGACGGGCGAAGGTGGGGGTTCGGGTGCGAACGATCTTGGCAATGACGGTGCTCGGTGTGATGCTGCTCGGTAGCTGCGGCGACGACAGCGACGACGCGGCACCAGACACACCGGCTACAGACGAGACCGACACCGGCAGCGACGACGACAGCAGCAGCAACGACGACAGCAGCGGTAGCAGCAGCGGCAACGCCATGGGCACAGCGACCATCGACGGGGTCGTCTATGAGTTCCCCGACGTGCGCGACTGCGGTCTCGGCGATTCCGGGTTCCCCAACGATCGCGATTTCGTCGGGTACTCGGCTGACGGAGAGGTCGTCATGTCGGTCGGGTACTTCGAGGATGAGTCGCTCGCCGGCCTCAACTCGATCTCGGTCGAGATCGACGAACCGCACGCGCTGTACTCGTCGCAGTACGCCCCCGACGGCGAGTTCGTCATCGACGTGCTCCCCAACGGCGCCGAGGGCAACACAACGGTGGGCGCGGTGGGCATCGAAGTCTCCAGCGGCGACCGCGAAGCCACCTGGTCGTTCACCTGCTGATCGGCGCCGCCGAGGCGAGCCTGGTCAGGCAGGCAGCTCGTAGTCGTCGAACTTGGCCCGCAGGTCCTTCTTGGAGAACTTGCCGACCGAGGTCTTGGGGATCTCGTCGACGATCTGCACGTCGTCGGGCAGCCACCACTTGGCCACGCGCGGAGCGAGGAACTCCATCAGCTCGTCCTTGGTGAGGCTGGCACCCTCGCGCACCACCACGCAGGCGAGCGGGCGTTCCTGCCACTTGGGATGAGAGATACCGATGACTGCGGCCTCGGCCACTGCGGGGTGGGCCATGATCTCGTTCTCGAGCTCGACCGAGCTGATCCACTCGCCGCCCGACTTGATGACGTCCTTGGTGCGGTCGACCAGGCGGATGTAGCCGTTGGGGTCGACAGTGGCGACGTCGCCGGTCTTGAGCCAACCGTCAGAGGTGAACGACTCGGGTGAGCGCTCGTCGGCGTAGTACTCGCGGATCACCCACGGCCCCCGCACCTGCAGCTCACCGGAGGCCTCGCCGTCCCAGGGCTGCTCCTCGAGGGAGTCGGGATCGACCACCCGCATCTCGACCCCGAACGACACGATCCCGACGGTGGTGCGCAGGTCGGCTGCCTCCTCCTCCGAGAGGTCGCCGAGGCTCGACTTGATGGTGCACACCGAGGCGATGGGACTGGTCTCGGTCATGCCCCAGGCCTGGAGGATCGGCATGCCGATCTTGGCCCGGAACCCCTCCGACAGAGCCTTGGGCACCGCCGAACCGCCACAGGGGATGGCCCGCAGCGACGACACGTCGTGGCCGTCGAGGGCGTCGAGCACGCCCATCCAGATGGTGGGGACCCCGGCGGCGACGGTGACCCGCTCGGTCTCGATCAGACCCAGCAGCGCACCCGGCGAGAGGTCGGGGCCCGGCATGACGATCTTGGCTCCGGTTGCCACCGCCACGTGGGCGAGGCCCCACGCGTTGGCGTGGAACATCGGCACCACGGGCAGGATGACGTCGGACTCGCGGATGCCGACCCCGTCGGCGGCCATCGCACCGAAGGTGTGCAGGAAGATCGAGCGGTGCGAGTACACCGCGCCCTTGGGGTTGCCCGTGGTGCCACTCGTGTAGCACATCGACGCGGCCTGGTTCTCGTCCTCGACCTTCCACTCGACCGGCGACGCCGCGGCGAGTAGCTCCTCGTAGTCGTGGACCTCGATGTCGGCGTCGATCTCGGGGATCTCGCCGCCGGTGTCGTTCATGACCACCAGGTGCTTCACGGTGGTGAAGGTGGGCAACAGTGGACCGAGAAGCCCCATGAGCGACAGGTCGACAAAGATCGCCTCGTCCTCGGCGTGGTTCACCACATAGGTGAGCTGGTCGGGGAACAGCCGGATGTTGAGGGTGTGCAGGACCCGACCCGAGCAGGGCACGGCGAACCACAGCTCGAGGTGACGCTGGGTGTTCCATGCGAAGGTGCCCACCCGCCCGTCAGAGCTGATGCCGAGCCGGTCGAGCACCCCTCCGAGGCGCCTCGAACGTTCGGCCCACTCGCCGTAGGTGGCGCGCTGCAGACCCGTCGGGGTCGCGGTGACGACCTCCTTCTCCGGGAAGTACCGCTCGGCCCGCTCGAAGATGTGTGGCAACCCAAGCTCGGTGAGCTGCATCAGACCCTGCATGTGATCCCCCTGAATGGTGGTCGATACCTCCGACACGCCGATGGTATGCGGCGCGGTGCACTCGTGCCTGCCCGGAGGTGTCAGAATCGGCGGTCGTGAGCGGCGTACCCGAAGTTCGGCCGACCCCGAGCCGCAAGGTCCTCATCCTGATCGCCACGCCGCTCGTGATCCTCACGATCGGCGCCTACATCGGCGACGCGCTCGCGCCAGACCTGGTGAACCGCAACCCGGTGCTGCTCATTCTGCTCAACGCCAGGAACCGCAACCTGGCGCTGGTCACCAACCAGCTCGACGCCGTGACCTTCTATGTCATTGGGACGCTGCGCCTGCTGCTCAGCGACCCGCTCTTCTACCTGCTCGGCTGGTTCTACGGCGACGCTGCGGTGAAGTGGGCCGAGCGGAACACCAAGACCCTCGGCGACTCGCTGCGCTGGGTCGAACAGCACTTCAAGCAGTTCTCGCTCCCACTGGTGTTCGCCTTCCCCAACAACTTCATCTGCCTGTTCGCCGGTGCAGCAGGCATGCGACCGATCGTCTTCGCCGTGGCAAACGTCTCGGGAACGATCGCTCGTCTCGTGGCCATCCGGGTCGTCGGTGCGCAGTTCTCCGGCCCCATCGACTGGCTGTTGGAGTTCATCGGAACCTACCGGATCCCCCTGCTCGTGGTGAGCATCTCGCTCGCTGCGTTCACGTTCCTCAACGAGTTCCGACGGGGCGGCGGCGAGCTCACGGGCCTGACGAAGCTGCCCGACGAGATGGACGAAGGCGACGCATCCCCGACCGATCCCGGTCCGGCTACCAACCCGCACCCCGAGGACTGAGGACTCCGACGGCGGCTGCCCGTCCGTCGGCGGTAGCGTCGAGTCGTGACCTCGGACACGTCCACGCTGGTGGAGCGGGGCCAGCTCGCCCTCGCCGACGGCGACTGGCACACCGCGATCGATGCCTTCACGTCGGTCCTCGAGCTCGAACCTCACCCCGCGGCCAGCTTCGGGCTGGGTTCGGCGCAGTGGTGGCAGGGCGAGATCCGCGAGGCGTTGCGGTCCTGGACCGCCGCCTACCAGGGGTTCCGGCGAGCGGGAGCAGCGGCTGAGGCGATCATGGCCGCCATCCAGCTCTCCTTCATCTACAGCGCCAACCTCGGTAACGAGGTCGTGGCGTCGGGATGGGTCCGACGTGCGGTCCGCCTCGCCTCCGAGGTCGAGATCCCGGTGCTCGACGGCTGGATCGCCCTGACCGAGTCGGTGTTCAGCACCGACCACGCCACCGCGCTCGAGCTCGGCCAGCGCGCCCACGCCACCGGCGTCGCCAACGGCGACCGCGACCTGGAGATCTCGGCGCTGACCGCCATGGGCCTGGCCCATGTGAACGCAGGCAACACCACCGACGGATGCGCGCTGCTCGACGAGGCGATGGCCGCCGCAATCGCCGGTGAGGCCGACACCCCCGACACCGTGGTGTTCACCAGCTGTCTCATGATGCGGGCCTGCTGCGCCTGTGCCGACTTCCCTCGGGTGGTCCACTGGGTTCGCGCCCTCGATGACTTCGTCGAGCGGTTCGGCAACCCCTACCTGCACACGAGCTGTCGCACCCACTACGGCGAAGTGCTCGCCGCCACCGGGGACTGGGGCCGAGCCGAGACCGAGCTGCTGGCCGCCATGCGCCTTGCCGCCGACGGGCTCCCGAAGGTCCAGGCCGACGCCGCCGCCTGCCTGGCCGACCTGCGCATCACCCAGGGACGGGTCGACGAGGCGCGCCAGATCATCCGAGGCTTCGAGGGTCTGCCCGCATTGGCCGCGGTGACGGCCCGACTCCAGATCCTCGACGGCGACCTCACCGGAGCGGAGACCACCATCTCCCGTGGACTCGAGCAGCTCGGCTCCGAGGCAGCGCCCAGCGCCCAGCTTCGAGAGCTGCTCGGGATCTGCCAGCTCGCCAACGGTGACACAAGCGCCGCGATCGAGTTCGGCCGCCAGATCGCCAAGGCCGGCGCCGAGACCGGCTGCACGATCATCCGGTGCCGTGGCCAGCGCCTGTTCGGACGCGCCCTCACTCGCGATGGCGATGTCGGTGACCCCGGCGAAGCCCGCGAAGCCCTCGAAGCCGCACTGGCCGGGTTCGTCGAGCTCGACCTACCTCTCGACGTCGCGAGCACCCGCATGGTGCTGGCCGAGCTGCTCGACGCCGGCGGAGACACCCAGGCCATCACCGAGGGGCGCGCCGCCCATGCCACCTTCGCCGAGCTCGGTGCGATAGCCGACGCCGATCGGGCCGCGAGCTGGCTCCGCGAGCGCGGCACGACCGTGACCCGGGGCGACGGGGGCCCGAGCCTCTCAGGCCTGACCCGACGCGAGACCGAGGTGCTGGGCCGCCTCGGCGAGGGTCTCTCCAACCCCGAGATCGCCGAGCGTCTCTTCGTGAGTCGACGGACCGTCGAGCACCACGTGGCTAGCATCCTCTCCAAGCTCGGGCTGCGGAACCGGGCCGAGGCGGCAGGGTTCGCGGTGCGCCAGGGGGGCGATCTCGCGGCGAAATAGGTGAACTCACCGATGCGGAATCGGTCCGCTTCGGGGGATCCTCGACTCGAACCCCGAGACGAGGAGGAATCCCGTGGCTGACACCGACACCAGATCGCTCAACGGCATCGACATGGAACGGTTGGGGGCGCTGTTCGAACAGGCCCACGCCAGCGAGGGACCGATGACCTTCGAGCTGGGAACCCGGCACCGCTGGTTGGGTGGCCAAGCGTCGGAAGGCTACGCCACGAGCCTGGACGCTCTGGGTGAGACGATCGATCGGTCCCACCACACCTTCCACAACGATCTGCCCGCCGTGCTCGCGGGCGACGACGCCGGACCCGGTCCGACCGAGCTCCTGCTCGGCGCGGTGGGCGCCTGTGTCACCACGGCGCTGGTCCAGCAGGCCACCGCCCAAGGGATCAGGCTCGACCGGTTGGAGATCGACACCAGGGCCACGCTCGACGCCAGAGGCGTGTTCGGCGTCGAAGGGACCGCCGTTGGCCCGCAGGGCATCACCCTGCGCTTCAGCATCGACGCCGACGCCGAACCCGAGCAGCTCGAAGCCTTGGCCAACGCGGCGATCGCGAGCTCGCCGACCGCCGCCGCGATCGCCCAGCGGACCCCGGTGCGTGCGGAGGTGAGGCGGTCGTGACCACCACCGAGACCATCGACACCACCCGAGCCGAGGCCTTCGCCGAGACGCATGACCGGCGTTCTGAACGACGGAGCCTTGGCGATTGATGGCCAGCATCGGACATCGGACCGGCCTGTTCGACACCATGGCGCAGTTGCCGCCGTCCACCAGCGACGGGATCGCCCAAGCAGCGGGACTGGACGAGCGCTACGTGCGGGAGTGGCTGGGAGCGATGACCACCGGCGGGATCGTGGAGCACGACCCCGATGCCGGCACCTTCCGCCTGCCACCCGAACACCACCCGTTCGTAACCCGCGGCGGCGGTGCCACCAACATGGCCAAGACGATGCAGATGTTGCCCATGCTCGCCACGATCTCCAACGAGATCGTGGACCGGTTCCACCACGGCGGCGGTGTCCACTACGAGGCCTACACCGAGTTCCACCGGTTCATGGCCGAGGAGAGCGCCGCCGTGTTCGACGCGGCGCTCATCGATCAGATCCTGCCCCTTGTCCCTGGCTTGCCGAACCGGCTGCGCGACGGCATCGACGTGGCCGACATCGGCTGTGGCAGCGGTCACGCCGTCAACCTCATGGCACGAACGTTTCCCGGGAGCCGCTTCGTCGGCTACGACTTCTCCGAGGAGGGAATCGCCGCTGCCAGCAGCGAGGCGACCCACCTCGGTCTCGACAACGCCACCTTCGAGCTGGTCGACGTGGCCAAGCTCGACGCTGCCGGTGGCTTCGACGTGGTGACCGCCTTCGACGCCATCCACGATCAGGCCCATCCGGCCACCGTGCTGGCGAACATCCACCGGGCGCTGCGGCCGGGCGGCACGTTCCTCATGGTCGACATCAACGCGAACAGCGACGTGGCCGACAACCTCGAGCACCCGGTCGCGCCGTTCCTCTACACGGTGTCGACCATGCACTGCATGACCGTGTCGCTCGCGCTCGACGGCGACGGGCTCGGCACGGTGTGGGGCGAGCAGCTCGCCCGACAGATGCTCGCCGACGCCGGGTTCGTCGACGTCGAGGTCGAGGTCCTCGACGAGGACCCGCTGAACAGCTACTACATCGCCCGCAAGCCCTGACCTCAGACGCCGAGGACGGCGTCGAGGCCGACGGTGAGGCCGGGGAGATCGCCGATGCGCTTCACTGCCAGCACCACCCCAGGCATGAACGACGAGCGGTCGTAGGAGTCGTGGCGGATGGTGAGGGTCTGGCCGGTGGTGCCGAGGAGCACCTCCTGGTGGGCGACGATGCCCCGCAGGCGCACCGAGTGCACCGGGATCCCGCCCGGACCCCTCCCGCCTCTGGCGCCCTCGAGGGTGTTGTGGGTGGTGGGGTCGGGCGCCCACTGGTCGGACGCGGCGGCCATGCGCTCGACGGTGTGCATGGCGGTGCCCGAGGGGGCGTCGATCTTGTGGTCGTGATGGAGCTCGATGACCTCAGCGGTCTCGAAGAACGGGGCCGCCAGCTCGGCGAAGCGGGCCATGAGCACGGCCCCGACGGCGAAGTTGGGGGCGATGACGCAGTTGCTGGAAGAGAACGCGGCCGCCAGCTCGTCATGGTCCGCCTCGGTGAACCCCGAGGTGCCGACCACGGCATGGATGCCGTTGTCGGCCAGGAACGCCACGTTCTCGCGTGCCGCGTCGATGCGGGTGAAGTCGACGGCCACCTCGACCTGCTTGCGGACCAGCTCGTCGGGCCCGCTGGCGATCTGGAGGTCGTGGCCGTCGACCCCGCCCACGGTACTCAGGTCGAGACCGGCGTGGTGGGGATCGACGGCGGCGACGAGCTGGAGGTCGGGGTCGTCGATCACGGCCTGGCAGACGGTCGTGCCCATCCGGCCTGCGGCCCCGAAGACCCCCACTCTGATCGGGTTCGGCATGATCGGAGCCTACTGGTCAGGCACCGTTCACCTCGACGGTGGTGGGCCGGCGCTGGTGTGGCGGGTGTCGGGGGGCTCGGTGGCCCACGGCGCCGGCGACTCCCAGGCGTCGTCGAAGACGAGCTCGCCGACGGGGCGGCGCCGCACGGGTCCGTGACCACCCTCGGGAACGCCGAGGGTGATGGTCGCCATCACGAACACGTCGTCAGGAATGCCGAGCAGGCTGCGCAGCTCGTCCTCCACGCCGTGGTGCCACATGGTCATGACTCCGCCGTAGCCGAGGGCGCGTGCGGCCACCAACAGGTTCTGGCATGCCGGATAGACCGACCCGCCGTCGGTGAGACGTCCTCGGCGTCCGACCATGCAGGCCAGCACCACCACCGGCACCTGTTCGAACCGGTCGACGTACTGCTGCATCGCCCGTGCGGTTCGGGCCTTGGGCGAGTCGCCGTCGGTGCCGCTCCCCTGCTCGTAGCCATCGGCCCGCCGCTTCGCCGCCCAACCGGCACGGAACGCCTCACCCAGCACCGCCTTCGCCTGCAGCGCGTTGGGGCCGTCGCGCAGCACCAGGAAGCGGAAGTTCTGGCGGTTGGAGCCCGATGGCGCTCGGGTGGCAACGAACAGGATTCGGGAGAGATCCTCGTCGGGGATCGGATCGGACCGGTAGCGACGGATGGCCCTGGTGGTCGCGATGGCGTCGAGCACCGCGTCGGCGTCGGTGAACGGCTCAGGCACCTCAGGCCACCGTGGCGAAGCGGTCCTCGTCGAAGGGCCCCACCGCGGCGAGGGTGCGGGGACCGCCCAGCACCCGGGAGGCGACCCGCTGCACGTCGTCGAGGGTGACCGCCGCCACCCGGGCGAGGTGGTCGTCGACCGAGGTGACGAACCCTCGCACCGTCTCGCTGGACCCGAGCCTGCCCATGCGGCTCCCCGAGTCCTCGAGGCCGAGCACCATCGAGCCCGAGATGAAGCCCTTGGCGACCTCGAGCTCGCGGGTGGTGATGCCGTCGGCCACCAGGTCCGACACCACGCCGTCGATGACGGTGAGCGCCTCGGTGGAGCGTCCGAGCGCGGTTCCCACGTAGACGATCAACGCACCGCTGTCGGCGAACAGCGAGGTGCCCGAACCGACCGAGTAGGCGAGCCCACGCTCCTCGCGCACCTCCTGGAACAGCCGCGACGCCATGCCACCGCCCAGGACCTGGTTGAGCACCGCAAGGGCGTAGCGGTCGGGGTCGTCGAAGGACACGGCGCGCCAGCCGAGCGCCACGTGCGCCTGTTCGGTGTCGCGGCGCTGCACCGCCAGCGACCGCGGCGGCTCGGTGGGAGCGTGTCGCGGTGGGCGCTGCCCGCCGGTGCGACCATCGAAGCAGGCCTGGACTCCGGCGACGACGCGATCGTGATCGAGCTGGCCCGCCGCAGCGACCACCAGATTGACCGGGTGGTAGTGGTGGGCGAAGAAGCCGGCGATGTCGTCGCGGCCCATGGCCTCGATCGTGTCGCGGGTGCCCACGGTCTCCCACCCCAGCGAGTGACCGGGGTACATGGCCTGGAACAGCAAGGTGTGCACGAGGTCGTCGGGGTCGTCCTCGTCCATCGCCAGCTCCTCGAGGATCACCTGCCGCTCGGCCTCGACCTCGTTGGGACGAAAGGCGGGGGCGGTGACCACGTCGGAGAGCAGCTCGAGGCCGGCATCGAGCGCGTCGGCCGGCAGCCGCGTGTAGTACGCGGTGTGCTCCTTGGCGGTGAAGGCGTTCATCTCGCCGCCGACCGCGTCGACGGCCTCGGCGATCTGGCGAGCGCTACGGTGCTCGGTTCCCTTGAACAGCAGATGCTCGAGGAAGTGCGACGCTCCCGACAGCTCGGCGGGCTCGTCGCGGCTGCCCACCGCCACCCAGAACCCGGTGGTGACCGAACGCGCCTCGGGCATCGCCTCGGTGACGACGCGGATGCCCGAGGACAGAACGGTTCGTTCGATCCCCTCGCCCACCTGGGCGGGGGAATCGACGCCGGTGCGGGTGCTCAGCGACGGCCTCCGCGGCGTCCGCCGCCGCGACCACCACGCCCGCCGCCGCGACCACCACGATCATCACGGTCGCCGCCGGCGGGTGCCGCGGAGGCGGGCCCGAGATCGCCGAGCTCGCTCTTGAGCTCGTCCTCGAACTCGTCCTCGAACGACACCGCAACGCGGTCGGCGTCGCCCGACCCGGCATCGTCGGAGCGGGAGTCTGAGCGCGAGTCCGAACGTGAGTCGGAGGAGCCCTCCTTCTGCGCTGGCGCATCACCGGCGAGCGACAGCGACACCTTGCCCTGCGGATCGACGTCGTCGACGGTGACCTCGACCGAGTCGCCGAGATCGAAGACGTCCTCGACCTTGTCGATGCGCTTGCCCTTGCCCATCTTGGAGATGTGCAACAGACCGTCGCGGCCGGGAAGGATGTTGACGAAGGCACCGAACTTGGTGATGTTGACCACCCGGCCGGTGTAGGTCGCACCGACCTCGGCCACCGGCGGGTTGAGGATCAGCTTGATCTGGCGTTCGGCTTCCTCGACCGCGTCGAGGTCCGACGACGAGATGGACACGGTGCCGATCATGCCGTCGTCGTCGACGTTGATGTCGGCGCCGGTCTCCTGCTGGATGGCGTTGATGACCTTGCCCTTGGGGCCGATGACCTCGCCGATCTTGTCCATCGGGATCTCGAAGCCGCGGATCTTCGGGGCGGTGGGGCCGACCTCGGGGCGGGGCTCGGCGATG
This sequence comes from Acidimicrobiales bacterium, assembly GCA_034521975.1. Classification (NCBI taxonomy): domain Bacteria; kingdom Bacillati; phylum Actinomycetota; class Acidimicrobiia; order Acidimicrobiales; species Acidimicrobiales bacterium. The sequence goes on from JAXHLR010000004.1 coordinate 384,538, forward strand.
ACCTCGGCCATCTTGTCGAGGATGTGCAGGCGGGCTTCCTTGGCCTGGGAGAGTGCCTCGGCCAGCACCTCGAGGGGGAGGCCCTCGATCTTGGTGTCGAGCTGGAGCGCGGTCACGAACTCCGACGTACCGGCGACCTTGAAGTCCATGTCGCCGAAGGCGTCTTCAGCACCGAGGATGTCGGTGAGGGTCGTGTACTTGCCGTTCTCGTAGATGAGACCCATGGCGATGCCGGCGACAGCAGCCTTGATGGGCACGCCGCCGTCCATCAGCGACATCGACGACGAGCAGACCGATGCCATCGAGGTCGAGCCGTTGGACGACAGGACCTCAGACACCAGACGCAGCGCGTAGGGGAACTCCTCCTCGTCGGGAACGACGGGCAGCACAGCACGCTCGGCGAGGAGACCGTGGCCGACCTCGCGGCGCTTGGTGCCACCGACCCGGCCGGTCTCGCCGTTGGAGAAGGGCGGCATCGTGTAGTGATGCATGTACCGCTTCTTCTCGGTGGGGTTGAGGCTGTCCTTGTAGGTGATGTCCATGGCCATGCGGGGCATGCCCAGGGTGAGGATGTTGAGCACCTGGGTCTCGCCCCGCTGGAACAGCCCCGAACCGTGGGCGGTGGGCAGGAGCCCGACCTGGCACGAGATGTCGCGGATGTCGGCGGGGCCACGGCCGTCGATGCGGATGCCCTCGTCGACGACACGGTCGCGGATGACCTTCTTGGTGAGCGCCTTGATGGCACCCGACACCTCACGCTCGCGGCCCTCGAACTCCTCGGCCAGCGCAGCCTTGATCTCGTCGCGGATGGCGTCGTTGGTGGCGTTGCGCTCGGTCTTGTCGGCGATGGCGTTGGCCTCGGCCATCTTCGCCTTGCCCAACTCGGTGACCCGGGCGTAGATGTCGTCGCCGTAGTCGGCCTCGGCCTTGAACGGCAGCGGCTCGCGCACACCGGCCTTGGCGACGAGCTCACGCTGCAGGGCGATGGCCTCGCGGATCCATACCTTGGAGGCCTCGAGCCCTTCGGCGATGACCTCTTCGGTGACCTTGGGGGCACCGTCCTGGTAGTACTTCCAGGTGTCCTCGGTGGCGCCGGCCTCGACCATCATCACCGCGATGTCGGAACCGTCGGCGGTCTCGCGGCCGGCGACGACCAGCTCGAAGGTTGACGCGTCGCCCTCCTGGTAGGTGGGGTGGGGAACCCAGGTGCCGTCGGTGGTGTAGGCAACCCGAACCGCACCGATGGGGCCCTCGAACGGGATGCCCGAGATCATCAGCGAGGCGCTGGCACCGTTGATGGCCAGCACGTCGTGGGGGTTCTTCATGTCGACGCCGAGCACGGTGCCGATGACCTGGGTCTCGTGGCGGAAGCCCTCGGCGAAGGACGGGCGCAGCGGTCGGTCGATGAGGCGACAGGTGAGGACGGCCTCGTCGGAGGGACGTGCCTCCTTGCGGAACACCGAACCGGGGATGATGCCGGCCGCGTAGCGCTTCTCCTCGATGTCGATCGTGAGGGGAAAGAAGTCCATGCCCTCGCGGGCCGAGGTGGCCGCGTTGGCGGTCATGAGGATCTTGGTGCCGTCGAGGGTGGCGACGACCGCGCCCATGCTCTGGGGAGCGAGAAGACCGGTCTCGAAGGACAGGGTCTTGTCGGATCCGGAGATCGGGGCGGAAACGATGATGGGTTCAGCCATGTGTGGCTCCTTCTCGGGGGATCGGTTCCCCCGTTCGAGGCAGCTGGCCAGTTCCCAGATGAGAAGCCCCCGACCGGTCTCTCGTCGAGCGAGCCGGGGAATCCACAACTGGCAGCTGACCGTGCCGCCGGTGGGTTGTCTGGTTGCCCGGTGCCGGCGATGGGAGCCGGCCCCGGATGTGCGACGGGCGGTCCGCTGGGGACCGCCCGAGGCGAGATCTGGTGCTAGCGGCGCAAGCCGAGCTTGGAGATGATGGCTCGATAGCGCTCGACGTCGTTCTTCTTCACGTAGTCGAGCAGCCGGCGCCTCCGACCGACGAGCATCAGCAGCCCACGACGGCTGTGGTGGTCCTTCTTGTGGACCTTGAGGTGCTCGGTGAGGTGGGTGATGCGTTCGGTGAGGAGCGCGATCTGGACCTCGGGAGACCCCGTGTCGGAGTCGTGGAGCCGGTTGTCGGCGATGGTGTCCGACTTTGGCGGAAGCTGATGGATGTCGGCCATGGTGGTGGTGGAATCCTCCGGTGAGGGGTGGGTCGTTGGCCCGGCTTCGAGGACCGCTGGGCGGGAACTGAAGCGCCGAGCGCGCGGGCGGGGTTGCCCGTGCGAGCGATATGAGGCTACCAGCACGGTCCCGCGGTCGTCGCATCGCCACCCGTTACGATGGCGCTTCCGGGGCGCCACCGACGCCCCGAAGCCCACCCCAACCCCCTGGGAGCCCTCGTGGCTGTTCGTGTCGCGGTGTTCGGATCGCTCAACCACGACCTCACGTTCTGGGTGCCGCACCCTCCCGCGCCCGACGAGACGATGCGAGCCCATCGCATGGCCGAGTTCGTGGGCGGCAAGGGCGCCAACCAAGCCGTCGCCGCCGCCCGGCTGGGCGCAGAGGTCTCGATGATCGGGCGGGTCGGCACCGACGCCTCGGCATCGATCATCCGAGAACGGCTCCGAGACGACGGAGTGGACACGGCGGCGGTGACCGCGATCGATGGCCCGACCGGAACCGCGGTGCCGATCGTGAGCGACGACGGGCAGGTGTCGATCATCATCGCCGCCGGGGCCAACGGGGCGATCGGTCCCGCCGACGCCGACGCGGCGGCGTCGGTCATCGCGGGTGCCGACGTGTTGCTGCTCCAGGGCGAAGTGGACGCCTCCGCGTCGGCACGCGCCGCGGCGATCGCCCGCGACGCGGGCCGGCTCGTGGTGTTCAACGCCGCACCCGTGCCCGATCGGGCCGACCTCATCCTCGGCTGCGATCCGCTCGTGGTGGTCAACGCCCACGAGGCGCTCGAGCTCGGGCTGGAGTCGTCCCCGAGGGTCGTGGTGACCCTGGGCGGTGCCGGGGTCCAGGTCGGCGACACCCGGGTGGGGGCGTTCCCCGTCGACGTGGTCGATCCCACCGGCGCCGGCGACGCGTTCTGTGCGGCACTGGCCATCGCCATGGTCGAGGGGGCCGATGTCGTCGCCGCGGCACGGTTCGCCGCCGCCGCCGGCGCGTGCGCCGTCGGGGTGGCCGGCGCCCAACCGTCGATGCCCACCAGGGCCCAGGTGGAGCAAATGTTCGCCGGAGCGGGCGGCTGAGCGGCTGGACCCCCAGGATCTCGAGGGCCATCGATGACCTGGCTGACCCCGAAACCTCGCGGATTCGGCGCGCTGAGCGCGACAAATCCGCGACATCTCCTGGCTGGGTGGTCCTGAGCAGCAGCTCGACGTAGCGACGGAGGGGTGGGTGTGTGTCAGGGCGATGCTCCTCATGTTGGCGATGCGCTTGCTCGGAGTCGGCGCAGCCATCTGGGGCCAACGCCTGAGCGCCCAGGAGCCGACGACCGACCTGGTGATCCGCGACGACGCGATGCTCACTGATGGCGAACCGATCCCGATCGGCCAGACTGGTCGGCGATGCCCGCACACCCCCGTTGGACCCACATCGCCCTCCCCTGCTCCGACATCGAGGCCACGGTCGACTGGTACACCACCTACACCCCACTGGTGGTGCTCGACCGGCGCGAGGACCCCGACGGCAAGAACGCCTGGCTCGCCCACGAGGGCCAGGTCGACAACCCCTTCGTGTTGGTGCTGGTGATGTTCTACGCCAAGGAGGGCAGGCTCCAGCCCCAACTGGCCCCCTTCGCCCACATCGGCATCGAGCTTCCCGCCCGCGCCGACGTCGATGCCATGGCCGACCGCGGCCGCGAGCACGGGTGCCTGGCCTGGGAGCCGGTCGAGCTACCACCACCGGTCGGCTACGTGTGCGCACTGCACGACCCGGATGGCAACGTGGTCGAGTTCAGCTACGACCAGGGCGTGTATGCCAAGGTGCAGGAGGTCTGGGGCTGATGTTCACCGGTCTGGTCGAGGAGCTCGGCGCCTTCGTCGCGCTCGACGGTGGCCGCGCTCGCTTCGAGGCGCGAGCGGTGCTCGACGGGGTGGCCATCGGCGATTCGATCGCCACCAACGGGTGCTGTCTCACCGTGGTGGCCTTCGGCGACGACTGGTGGGAGACCGACCTCAGCGACGAGACGTTGCACCGCACGAGTCTCGGCGCGCTCTCGCCGGGCGACCGGGTCAACCTCGAACGTCCTGCCCGGGTCGGTGATCGTCTCGGTGGCCACATCGTGCAGGGCCACGTCGACGGGATCGGCACCGTGCGAGCCACGCCTCCCGACCTGGAGATCGAGGTCCCACCCGACCTGCTCCGCTACTGCGTCGAGAAGGGGTCGATCACCGTCGACGGGGTGAGTCTCACCATCGTCGAGGTCACCGACGCCGCCATCACCGCCGCCATCATCCCCCACACCGCTCAGGCCACCACCTTGGGCCACACACCGGTCGGGTCCCCTGTGAACGTCGAGGTGGACGTCATCGCCAAGCACGTCGAGCGACTGCTCCAGCCCTACACCGGATGACCGATGCCGAGCCCCTGCCGGCGGCCGAGGGCATCCACATCGACGGGGTCTCGAAGCGCTTCGAGCGCACGGGCCAGTCGGTGGCGGCGCTGGCCGACATCAGACTCGACATCGCCGAGGGCGAGCTCGTCTCGGTCATCGGACCCAGCGGCTGCGGCAAGAGCACGCTGCTGCGGATCATCGGAGGTCTGCTGACACCCGACATCGGGACCGTCACCATCGGCACCCACACCCCCGAACAGGCCCGGCGCCAGAAGCACTTCGGCTTCGTCTTCCAGACCCCGGCGCTGTTGCCCTGGCGCACGGTGATCGACAACGTCGCTCTGCTGGGTGAGGTGAACCGGCGCAACAACCGACGTCACGAGCGCCCGCCACCAGGACCGGCCGAGCTGCTCGATGCCGTCGGCCTCACCGGCTTCGAGCACGCCCACCCCGCCGAGCTGTCCGGCGGCATGCAACAGCGGGTCGCGCTCGCTCGCGCCGTCGCCCTCGGCGCTCCCGTGCTGTTGATGGACGAGCCCTTCGCCGCCCTCGACGAGATCACCCGCTCGGACATGCGCTACCTGCTGCTCGACATGTGGGAACGGACCCGGGCGACCTGTGTGTTCGTGACCCACAGCATCGACGAGGCGGTCGCCCTGTCGGACCGAGTGGTGGTGCTCGGGCCGCGCCCTGGTCGGGTGGCCGCGATCGAGCCCATCGATCTGGGACGGCCCCGCCACCCCGATCTCGAGGACACCGCCGAGTTCCGCAGCCACGTCGGGCACATCCGCCGGCTCCTCCACGCCGGCTCCCGGTGACGCCGTTCCGGAGTCGCGCCGCAATCGTGTCGGGCCGATCATTCGACCACACTGGTCGACGCATGCACACCACCTGCTGTCCGACCCACGCGCGCCCATGAGGACCGTCGCCGGACTCCCCGATCCTGTCCAACCCCATCGACGGGTGCGCCGCACCGCGGCGGGCATCGTGCCCGCCCTCGTCGCGTTCGGGGTGATCTTCGGTGGTTGGGAAGCGTTCGTCCGGGCCCGAGGGATCAACGAGATCATCCTCCCCACGCCGTCGGCGATCGCCATCGAGCTGTGGGAGAACCCGGGCCGATGGTGGAGCGACGCGGTCGTCACCGGCGGTGAGGCGGTGTTGGGACTCGGCGTCGCCTTCGTGGTGGCGGTGAGCCTGGCCATCGCCATCTCACACTCGGTGCTGATGGACCGGGCGCTCAGCCCCGTCGTGACCATGATCCAGGTCACCCCGGTGATCGCCCTGGCCACACCGCTCACCATCTGGTTGGGGTTCGGCCTGGCTCCCAAGGTGGTGATGGCGGCGCTCATCACCTTCGTGCCGCTGGTGATCAACGCGGCGACGGGCTTCCGGGCCGTCGAACCCAGCACCCACGAACTGTTCCGTTCGGTGGCCGCCAGCCGCGCCGAGGTGTTCTGGAAGCTGCGCGTGCCCCACTCGCTCCCCTATTTGTTCTCCGCCCTGCGAGTGTGCGTCGGCCTCGCCCTGATCGGCGCCCTGGTGGCCGAATGGTTCGGCAGCACCGAAGGCCTGGGGCGCACCATGGTCCAAGCCCGCAACAGCCTGGCCTACACCAAGCTGTGGGCGGCGGTGGCGGTGCTCATGCTCATGGGCATCGTGGGTGTCACGCTCGTACGCCTCGTCGAACGCTGGGTGCTGCGCTGGCACCCCAACAGCTGAGGCCCCACGTGGCCACCCGGGCGGCGCGACCAGCATCATGGATGCCGTGACCCTTCACATCGGCCCGTTGCACCTCGACCCTCCGGTCGTGCTCGCCCCCATGGCGGGGGTGACCGATGCGCCGTTCCGCGTGCTGTGCGCCGAGTGGGGCGGTGGCCTGTTCGTGTCCGAGATGCTGACCGCCCGCGGGCTGGTCGAGGGCGGCGAGAAGTCGTGGCGCATGGCCCGCCACCACCCCGCCGAAGCGATCCGCTCGGTCCAGCTCTATGGCGCCGATCCCGCCACCATGGGCGAGGCGGTCCGCTGCCTCGTCGACACCGCCCGCATCGACCACATCGACCTCAACTTCGGGTGCCCGGTCCCCAAGGTGACCCGCAACGGTGGCGGCGCGGCACTGCCGGTGCGCCGCAAGCTGGTCGCCGCGGTGATGCAGGCCGCTGTCGACGCCGCCGGACCGGTGCCGGTCACGGTGAAGATGCGTCTCGGTCTCGACGACGACCGCCTGACCTATCTCGACACCGCCCGGGCGGCGGCCGAGGCCGGAATCGCGGCCGTCGCGCTCCATGCTCGCACCGCCGTCCAGGGCTACTCGGGCACCGCCACCTGGGACGCCATCGCCACCCTCCGCGAGGCGCTCGGCGAACAGGTACCGGTGCTCGGCAACGGCGACATCTGGTCGGCGGCCGACGCGGTCGACATGATGGCCACCACCGGGTGCGACGGCGTGGTGGTCGGTCGCGGATGCCTGGGCCGTCCCTGGCTGTTCGCCGATCTGGCCCGCGCCCTCGAGGGCGAACCGTCCCACGGCCCTCCCCGGCTCGGCACGATCGCCACGACGATCCGTCGCCACCTCGAGCTGTCGCTCGACTGGTACTGCGACGAGACCGGGGCGATCCGTCGCCTGCGCAAGCACCTGCGCTGGTACCTGCAGGGATACCCGGTGGGCGCCGACCTGCGACGAGCGGCAGGCTCGGTCTCCACTGCGGCCGACGTTCGCGCCCTGGCCGATCGCCTCGACCCCGACCTGGAGATCCTGACAGAGGCCATCACCGCTCCCCGAGGACGCACCGACGCGATTCGCCGCCTGGCGCTCCCGGACCGCTGGAGCGACGACATCTGGCACGACCGGGACGGCGGGCCGGTCGATGACCCGCTCATCGCCCACAGCGGCGGCTGAACGCCCCGCGGCCTCTCAGCGGTCGGGGTTGCCGTCGGGACAGGTCATGAAGCGCCGGACCAGGCCGTCGCGGACATCGACCTCGTAGTACCCGTCGGTCTCGCTCACGAAGGTGTAGGTGCCGTCGTCGTCGGACTCGAGGCGCCAGCTGTCGTCCACGGGAAACACGTCGGAACGGGCCTGGACGAAGACCCGCAACGCGTCGGTGGGTGACATGTCACCTTCGATGTCGGAGTCGTCTCGTGCGACCTCGCACCCGTCGGGGACATCGTCGCCCGATCGCCACGCCACCAGCCCGAGCGCGCCGACACCGACGAAGACCAGTACCGCCACCGCCGCCAACACCTTCTCGAGCACCGACCAGTCCTTCACTCCACCATCTTGACAGGGCCCTCTTCACCGTCGGCGCGCGATGATCGACCCATGGGTCTCCACCGCCACCGCCGATCGACCATCGTCGCCACCGTCCGAATTGCCCTGCTGGTCGCCCTCCTACTGACGGGGCTGATGGCCGAGCCCGGCCCGGCACTGGCCCAGAGCGATGAGAGCGGCGATGCCACCAGCACCAGCGTCGTCGAGCGCGACGGGCAGTCACCGGCAGGCGACATCCTGCCCCAGCCCAACAGCGGCGAGGCACCCGACTCTCCCGGCGATCCCGGCGGGTGGCAGCAGTACCTCGTGTTCGGGCTCATCTTCGCCGGTCTGGCTGCGATCGTGGCGCTGGTGGTCCGAGAGTCCCGACAGGCGCGCTCGCCCGATGCCCGCCAGAACCCGACGGCCGGACCCGAGGGCTAGGGCCGAACTGGGGGAGCGAACGGACCGAGCCCACCCGTGAGCATCGTGGGGTCGTCCCCGCCTCGGTCCACGCGGACCCGATTGCGCCGAGCACGCTGGCGGCGGGGGTCGACCAGCCACGAATCGACCTCCGCGAGGATCTCGTCCGGGATGTCGTTGCTGCGTTCCGAACCAGAAGCCGACAGTGTGCTGCTCATACCTCAGTTAACGCCGTGGGTGGTGGATGTGTTACGGCAGGTGGCGGACCGCTCAGTTGCGGGGAACGTCCTTCCACGGCAGTCCCTTGGACGCGTCGGGCTCGCGGGGCAGACCGAGCACCCGATCGCCGATGATGTTGCGCTGGATCTCGGAGGTGCCGCCCTCGATGCTGTTCCCCCGCGACCGCAGGAACGCCCGAGCCCGCATGGCCGTCGCGGTGTCATCGGGCTCCCACGCCATCGGGGTGCCGAGCAGATCGACCGACAGCACCTGGCTCGTCATGTTGAACTCGGTGGAGAACAGCTTGGCGATGGAGCCCTCGGGGCCGGGTTGACCGGCCTTCTGCTGGGCCGCGGCCCGCTGCATGTTGAGCGTGGAGATCCGACCGACGATGTACATGCGCATGAGGCGGTCGCGCACCACCTTGTCGTCCCAGGTGCCCTTGTCCTTGGCCTCCTGGATGAGTAGCTGGACCACGGATCCACCGCCCCGCATCCCCTCGGCGGTGCCGTCACCGAAGCCCGGCCGGCGCCGTTGCTGATCGTCGCCACCACCACCACGCCGACGGCGGCGCCCGGCCGACCCACCACCGAATGCTCCCGAGAGCGCGACCCGCTCGTTGAGCAGCGTGGTCTGGGCCACCGACCATCCCTCGCCTTCGGGCCCGAGGCGACACGAGTCGGGGATGCGGACGTCGTTGAGGAAGACCTCGTTGAACTCGGCATCGCCGGTGATCTGACGCAACGGGCGGACCTCGACGCCGTCGGTCTCCATGTCGAGCAGGAAGTAGGTGATGCCCTTGTGCTTGGGGGCGTCGGGGTCGGTCCGGGCGATGAACATGCCCCACTTCGCGATGTGTGCGCCCGATGTCCAGACCTTCTGGCCGTTCACCACCCACTCGTCGCCGTCGCGAACCGCCCGGCTGGACAGTCCGGCGATGTCGGAGCCGTTGCCTGGCTCGGAGAACAGCTGGCACCACCACTCGCCCTGGGCCATCCCCGAGAGGAACCGACGCTTCTGGTCCTCGGTGCCGTACTCGCGGATGGTGGGCGCGGCCAGACCGAAGCCCAAGATGTTGAACGACCGGGGCACCTCGTACTCGGACTTGATCTCCTCGACGATGGCCGCCTGGTGGCGATCGAGCCCGGCCCCGCCGTACTCGACCTCCCAGTCGGGCATGGCCCAACCCGCCTTGCCGATCTCGTCCAGGAACGCCGCCTGGTCGAGCTGGGCCCGGCCTCGGGCAAAGGCCTCATCGTCGTCGTTCTCGATGCCGGCGACCCAGTCGGCAGGCAGGTGGTCACGCAACCAGCCGGTGAACTCGTCGCGGAGTTGGTCGTCGGATCGGGTGTTCGTCACGTCGGTGCTCATCGGATCGCTCCTGGAGATGTCGGATGGACTCGTATCAGGGGGAGAGGATCGCGGGGACCGGCCGGATCAGGGCGGCGGTGGGGCACCCGTGGAGCGCAGGAGGCACTCCTGGACGAACGAGGCGACCAGCACCCCGTCCTGGGTGTGGAAGCTGCCCCGCGCCAAGCCCCGGGCCCCGTGGTTGGTGATGGGGTCGACCGAGAACAACAGCCAGTCGTCGACCCGGAACGGTCGGTGGAACCACACGGCGTGATCGAGGCTGGCACCTCCCCAACCCGAGTGGTCCGACCCCGGTGCCCTGGCGCTGCGCACCACCGCCATGTCGGACACGAAGGTGAGTGCGCAGGCGTGCAGGTTCGGGTCGTCGCCGAGCGGTTCGCGCGACCGCACCCACGCGGGATGGGGCCGGAAGTCCTCGGTGACCTGCAGCGGCCGCATGTCGAACAGGCCACCCATGGGGCCACCTCGTCGCATCCGGCGAGCCCGCTCGATCCGGGCTGCCCGGGCATCGGGATCTGATTCGCCCGCCCCTTCCTCGGCCTCGAGCGCCTCGCGCATCCACGGTGGGGCGTTTCGGCCCCGGCCCAGGGGCATTCCCATCGGCCCGTCGCCCATCGTCACCTCGTCGGGGCCGGGCCGAAGCTCGGGTGCTTCGACCTGCCAGTCGTAGCCCTCCTCGACCACGTGGAACGACGCATCGAGCACGAAGATCGCCTCGTCGCCCTGGCGGGCGGTGACCCGGCGGGTGGCGAACGAGCGCCCGTCCCGGATGCGCTCGACCTCGAGGTGCAGCGCGATGTTCGGACGACCGGGCCGGATGAAGTAGGAGTGCAGCGAGTGAACCCGGCGATCGGCGGGAATCGTCAACGTGGCGGCCCGCAGCGACTGACTGGCAACCTGACCGCCGAAGAGTCGCGGTGGACCCTCGGCCGGAGTGGGCGCCACGTAGAGGTCAGGCCCGACAGCTTCGAACTGCAGGAGCTCGCGCAGTCCGCCTGGTCGAGCAGCATCGGTGGAACTCAGAACTGCGTGCCTTTCCGATCATGACCGGGCTTGCCCGTACCGGTCCGATGCTTCGGCACTCTAATGGTTCTGACCGCGACCCCCGACAGAGGGTGTCGCGGGCCCACGATCAGGACAGGCCCAACACCTGACGGGTCGTGGCGACATCGACCTCGAGCTGGGCGACCAAGGCCTCGATCGACTCGAAACGCATCTCGGAGCGCAGCAGCTCGACGAACTCGACCCGAGCCAACTCGTGGTAGAGGTCGCCGTCGAAGTCGAGTAGGTGGGCCTCGAGCAGCGAGGTGTCGGCGTGCTCGTAGAACGTGGGGCGACGTCCGAGGTTGATCGCTGCCGGGTGGCGATCGCCGCCGGGTTGGATGTACCAGCCGGCATAGACGGCATCGGCGGGAATGGCCATGGCCCTCGGCACGGGGATGTTGGCGGTGGGGAAGCCGATCTGGCGGCCCCGCTTGTCGCCTTGCACCACGGTTCCCCGCAGCTCATAGAGCCGACCCAGCATCGTCGCCGCCGAACTGACGTCGCCGCCGGCCAGCGCCCGACGGATGGCGGTCGAGGAGACGGGTTCGACGGCTTCGTCTCTCTGCAGCAGCGAGAGGCCGTGCACCTCGAACCCGTGGCGGCCACCGAGCTCGCGCAGCAGCGCGACGTTGCCGCCGCGCTGGTGTCCGAAGTGGAAGTCCTCGCCAACCACCACGGCCTTGGCCCCCAGACGTTCGACCAGTACCTCGCCCACGAAGTCCTCGGCGTCCTCCTTGGCCCTGGCCTCGTCGAAGTGCACCACGAACGTGCAGTCGACCCCTGCCGCTTCGAGGAGCTCCAGCTTCTGGTCGAGCGAGGTCAGCAGCGCCGGCGCGCTCTCGGGCCGCAGCAGCGTGGCCGGATGACGGTCGAAGGTCACCACCGCGGTGGCGACGCCCAAGCGGTCGGCTTCGGCCTGGGTGGCCCTGATGACCGACTGGTGCCCGAGGTGCACCCCGTCGTAGACGCCGATGGTGACCGCACAACCGGCGATGGATGCGGGACTGTCCTCGTTGTCGCGGATGACCTGCACGACCCCGACGCTATCGGCCGTGGCAGTCCGGGCACCACAAGGCCGAACGGTCGCCGATCATCGGGGAGCCACCACCACCGCCGGTTTGACGCGACCGTCGCCGGCGGGCTCGTAGACCGCGAGGAGCCGACCCTCGGGGTCGACGACCGGCCACGGCCCGTCACCGTCGGCACCCAGCGTCGCCCGGTCGAGCACCCGGCCGTGTCCGACCAGGACCGCGGTGTCGGTGTCGGCCCGCACCGACGCGTAATCGCGCAATGCCGCCGCCGGCGGCAGGACCACCGGCGCCTCCACCGGGTGAGCATCGGCCAAGGTGAACGATCCGATGGCGGTGCGCCGCAGCGCCCTGAGGTGGGCGCCACCACCGAGCGCGGCACCGAGGTCGGCGGCCAAGGTCCGCACGTAGGTGCCCGACGAGCACTCGACCTCGGCCTCGAGCACTCCCGGCTCGCCGTCGACCGAGGTGAGCTCGAACCGGTGCACGGTGACGGGGCGAGCCTCGCGCTCGACCTCGACCCCTTCGCGGGCCAGCTCGTGGAGGCGTCTGCCACCCACCTTGACCGCCGACACCATCGGCGGCACCTGCCAGATGTCGCCGGTGAGCGCCAGCGCCGCCTCGCGGGCGGCGTCGAGGGTGACGTGGGACATGTCGTAGGTAGCGGTGACATCGCCCTCGGCGTCGAGGGTGGTGGTCTCGGAGCCGAGCACGATCTGGCCCACATAAACCTTGCGCAGCGGGGTCAGGAACCGCAGCAACCGGGTGACCCGCCCCACACCCACCAGCAGGACCCCGGTGGCACCGGGATCGAGGGTGCCGGCGTGGCCGACCTTGCGGGTGCCGAGCACCCCACGCAGCTTGGCGACAGCGTCGTGGGAGGTCCATCCCGGCGCCTTGTCGATCACCGCCAGCCCGTCGGGGCCTGTGCTCACGGTCCGTCCTCGTCCGGATCAGAAGCCGACCGAGGATCGGGCTCGTCGTCACGCACCTCGGGGAGGTCGCGCAGGATCGCCTCGATGCGGGCCGCGCTCTCGGCCACGGTGTCGAGCCGGAACACCAGCTCGGGCACACGCCGGACCCGCGCCTGGGTGCCGATGGCCCGCTGCAGGCGGATCCGATGATCGGCCAGGGCGAGCGCGGCGTCCTGCTCCTGATCGGCGTCGTGCACCAGGTAGAACACCGTTGCCCGCGACAGCTCGGCATCGACGTCGACCTCCATCAACGTCACCAGATCGAGCCGGGTGTCGTCGATGCGCTCGAGCTCGTCTGCCAGGATCTCCTGGAACAGCTTGTTGAGCCGCGCGGTGCGCGGGTAGTGACGCCCCGAGCTACCACGGGAGCGCCGGCTCACCGATCCACCTCCAGCCAGTGGCGCTCCACCCCGAGCACCTGCACGTCGGGCACCGACCAGATGAAGCGTTCGACCTCATCGACCACCTCGGTGGCATGGTGAGCTGAGTTGGACACAACCGCCACCCCGATGCAGGTTCGCTGCCAGGTGTCCTCGTGGTCGACCTCGGCGATGGCCACGCCGTAGCGCCGGCGCGCCCCTTCGATGATGGGCTTGAGCGTTGCTCGCTTGGCCTTCAGCGAGCGGGACTCGCCCAGGTGCAGGTCGACACGCATGCTGAGCACGTGCACGGATCAGGCTCCGATCGTCAGGATCGGGGGATCTCCCGCTCCTCGTAGGTCTCGATGATGTCCCCCTCCTTGAGGTCCTGGAAGTCGGAGAGGCCGATGCCGCACTCGTAGCCGGTAGCGACCTCCCGCGCGTCCTCCTTGAACCGCTTGAGGGAGCTGATCTCGCCCTTCCAGATGACGGTGCCCTCACGCAGGAACCGGACCTTGGAACCACGCCTGATCACACCGTTGGTGACATAGCAGCCGGCGACAGCGCCGATCCGGGGCACCCGGAAGATCTCGCGCACCTCGGCATCGCCGGTGACGACCTCTTCGTACTCGGGCGCCAGCATTCCGACCATGGCGCTCTCGATCTCTTCGATCGCCTTGTAGATGATCTCGTAGGTGCGGATCTCGACGCCCTCGGAGTCGGCGAGCTCGCGGGCCTTGCGGTCGGGCCGGACGTTGAAGCCGATGATGGTGGCGTTGGAGGCGGCCGCCAGCTCGATGTCGCCCTGGCTGATGCCACCGACACCGCGATGCACGAACGAGAGCTTGACCTCGTCGCGTTCGAGCTTCTTGAGGCTCTCGGTCAGCGCTTCGAGCGAACCGTTGACGTCGGCCTTCACGATGAGGTTCAGGTTGGCGGCCTCGCCGGCCTGGATCTGGCTGAAGACGTCCTCGAGACGGGCACCTCCCGACATCGCGTGGGCATCGCGGCCTTGGCTCGCCACCCGCTGCCAGTGCTCGCGAGTCTCGGCGACCTTGGAGGCCTTGCGCTCGTCGGGGGCGACGACGAAGATGTCGCCGGCCTTGGCGACGTCGGACAGGCCGAGCACCTCGACGGGGCTGGACGGTCCGGCGGTCTTGGCGTGCTCGCCGAGGTCGTTGATCAGCGCACGGACCCGACCCCAGGACGCGCCGGCGACGAGTGGCTCACCGACTGACAGCGTGCCGCGTTGGACCAGCACCGTCGCCACCGGCCCGCGGCCGACGTCGAGGTGGGACTCGAGGACGACGCCCCGGGCCCTCCCCTCGGGCGTGGCCCGCAGCTCTTCGAGGTCGGCGACGACCAGCAGGTTGTCGAGCAGATCGTCGATGCCGAGCTCCTCCAGCGCCGAGATCTCGACGACCACCGTGTCGCCACCCCAGGCCTCGGGGACCAGCCCGTGCTCGGAGAGCTGCTGGAGGACACGGTTGGGGTCTGCGTTGTCGCGGTCGATCTTGTTGACCGCCACGACGATGGGGACCTCTGCCGCCTTGGCGTGGTTGATGGCCTCGATGGTCTGGGGCATGACGCCGTCGTCGGCCGCCACCACCAGGATCACGATGTCGGTGGCCGAGGCTCCTCGGGCACGCATCGCGGTGAAGGCCTCGTGACCAGGTGTGTCGATGAAGGTGATCTCGCGTCCGCCGCGCTCGACCTGGTACGCCCCGATGTGCTGGGTGATGCCTCCGGCCTCGCCCGACACGACGTTGGCGCTGCGGATGCGATCGAGCAGCAGGGTCTTGCCGTGATCGACGTGTCCCATGACGGTGACGACCGGCGGGCGCGGTGGGGCGTCCTCGTCATCCTCGTCGTCGTCGAGCAGATCGACCTCGAGCATCTTGAGCAGCTCGACCTCTTGCTCCTCGCCGGGATCGACCAGACGGATGTCGGCGCCGACGTCGGCGGCGAACAGCTCGATCATGTCGTCGGAGAGCGACTGGGTGGCGGTGACCATCTCGCCCTGCTGCATGAGGAAGCGCACGACGTCGGCTGCGGTGCGGTTCAGCTTGGGGCCGAGGTCCTGTGGGGTGGAGGATCGTTCGATCACCACCGTTCCCTTGGGAACCGCAGCATCTTCGGGCGTGTAGGTGGGCACGTCCATCGGCTGCAGCTCTTCGCGTGAACGACGACGACGCCCCTTGCGGCGCGGCGGGCGACGTTGCTGGCCACCGGGACCGCCACGCCCCCCACCTGGACGGCCACCAGGGCCACCACCAGGACCGCCACCGGGAGGACCGCCACCGGGACGGCCACCGGGACCGGCGCCTGGACCCGCACCCGGGACGCCCCCACGCGGACCGCCACCAGCGGGAGGTCCACTGGAGCGGACGCCGGGACGCGCACCCGTGGGCGGGCCACCGGCGCGACGCCCCGGCGCAGGGCCACGGCCGCCCAGACCGGGTGGGGGTGGGATGGGCTTGCCCGATCCCGACAACGGGGGACCGGGTGGGGGGGGAATGGGCTTCCCCGATGGCGAGGTCGGGGGCGACTTGGCCGCAGGTGCTTGCGGGGCCCCACGTTCGGCCGGCGGCGACGGGGAGTCGGGCGCGGGTCGCTCAGCGGGTCGCTCAGCTGGTCGTTCCCGGGCCGGCTGCTCGGGGGCCTGGCGCTGCGACGCCGCGGGCGCCTCCGGCTGTCGGGGTGGGGGCTGAGGCGGTGGGGACTCGCTGCCGGCGGCCGGTTCGGTGCGCTTGGGTGGGCGCGGGGGATGCTCGCTGCCGCTGGAGGTCACCAGCCCCTTGCGCTCGCCGGGCGCGGGACCGGACGACTCGGACCGGCTCGGCGCCTCGGCGGAGGTGTCGGTGGGTTGCTCGGCGGCCGGCGATGCCGGAGCCGCGTCGGTGGAAGCGGCCTCGGTGGAAGCGGCCTCGGTGGAAGCGGCCTCGGTGGAAGCGGCCTCGGTGGAAGGGGCCTCGGCTGCCGGAGCGTCGGCTGCTGGAGCATCGGCCGCCGAGGTGGCGGCGGCGGACTCGTCCACCGCGGGGGCACCCTCGGCGCCTGTGGCCGGAGCCTTCTCCGCCCGGGCCTTCTTGGCGGGCGCCTTCTTGGCGGGTGCCTTCTTGGTCTTGGAGGACGGCTCCTCCGGCTGCTCGTCGCGGACGAGGCCTTCGCGTTCGGCCTTGCGTCGAACCCGATCGGCCTGTGCATCCACCACGCTGGAGGAGTGGCTCTTCACCCCGATGCCGAGCGCGTCGCAGAGATCGAGCGTCTCCTTGTTGGTCAGCCCGAGCTCTCGTGCCAGCTCGTACACACGGATCTTTGCTGCCAAAGCCCTGTCCAGTCCCTTCGTCGTTGTTCGATTCGTGGTGTTGCGTGCTCGTGGTGGGTGTCCGGGGGTGGCGCGCCAGGACCCCTCGTGGACCGAAGGACCAGTCTCGCGCACTGTCCCCACCGGCACGAATGCCGGGGAGGTCAGCGCTTGGGCGTGTGCCCCGGGGAGCGTGTCGGCGGCTCAGAACCGAGGTCGTCCTCGCTCACGAGGATCCCTGTGATCGGAGCCCGGAACGCCCGGGAGAAGGCCTTCCGCTTGGTCGCCTCGGCGAGGCAGGTCGTGGGGCCTCGACAGAGCCAGGCGCCACGTCCCTCCAGGGTAGGACCGATGACCACGAATCCGTCGGGTCGTCGCACCGTTCGCACCAGATCGGGCTGTGGTGCCGGACGCCGACAGCCGATGCAGGTGCGGATCGGGACACGGTCCCGCCGCGTCGCTATGGCGTCTCGTCTCCGTCGTCGGCCACCGATTCGGTGTCGGCAGCGGCATCGGCTGAGGTGGCGACCGGCTCGTCGGCGACCGACGCGGACTCAGCCGCCGCCGTGTCCGCCGATCCGGCTGTCGGCTCGGATTCCTCGGCCTGATCGGCTTCGTCGGCTTGATCGGATTCCTCGACCTCGACCGCGAGGTCGTCGAGCGATGCGCGGCCGCCGTCGACGACCGCTGCCTCCTCGGCGTCGAGCGGCTCGGTGTCGGTCAGCTCCGCCTCGTTCTCCGACCCTTCCTCGACGCTGGCCGACCACTCCTCGAGCGACAGCGCGGGGCCGCCCTCGGCGGGCTGCCACATCTGCTCACCCGACTCGGGATCGACGATCCACTCGCCCTCGGCCCACTCCTCGCCGGCATAGGACTCCTCCTCGGCGAGCTGGGTCTCGCTCTTGATGTCGACCCGCCACCCGGTGAGGCGCGCCGCCAGACGAGCGTTCTGGCCTTCCTTGCCGATGGCGAGCGACAGCTGGTAGTCCGGCACGATCACCGTGGCCGTTCCGGACTCCTCGTCGATGCGAACCTCCTTGACCCTCGCCGGCGACAACGCCTTCATGACGAAGTCGGGCGGGTCGTCGGAGAAGGGCACGATGTCGATCTTCTCGCCACGCAGCTCGTTGACCACCATGCGGACCCTGGCGCCACGGGCTCCGACGCAGGCACCGACCGGGTCGACGTTGGAGTCGTTGGACCAGACGGCGATCTTGGTGCGGTGCCCCGGTTCGCGAGCGCACGCCTTGATCTCGACGATGCCGTCGGCGATCTCGGGGACCTCGAGCTCGAAGAGGCGCTTGATGAGGCCGGGGTGGGTGCGGCTCACCACGATCTGGGGGCCCTTCGCGGTCTTGCGGACCTCGACGATGTAGGCCTTGAGGCGCCCGCTGGCCTCGGGGCGCTCGTAGGGGACCTGCTCGGCCTGCGGGAGCAGCGCCTCGACCCGCCCGAGGTCCAACAGGGTGTAGCGGCTGTCGCTCTGCTGGACGATGCCGGTGACGATGTCGCCTTCGCGACCGGCGTACTCCTCGTACTTGAGCTCGCGCTCGGCCTCGCGGATGCGCTGCATCATGACCTGCTTCGCGGTCTGTGCCGCGATGCGACCGAAGTTGGCGGGGGTGACGTCGAGCTCGGGACCGACCGGTTCGCCCTCCTCGTCGAGGTCCTGGGCCAGCACCCGGATCTCGAAGGTGTCGGGATCGATGGTCACCCAGGCGTACTCGTGGGCCTCGGGCATGCGCTTGTAGGCCGACTCGAGCGCGTCCGCGAGCGCCCCGAAGAGCGTCTCGACCGAGATGCCCTTGTCGGTCGCCAACGCCTGCAGCGCCTCCATCATCTCGGGGTTGCTCATCGGTTGGACCTCCTGGTGGAACCCTCGTCGGGCGCGCTCGGGTTGGAGTTGGCATCGGGCGGGGTCATGCCCCACTCGAACACCGTGCGGGCAGAGTCGATCGTGTCGTAGGCGAGGCGGGCCTCGCTGTCGTCGGCGCCGGAGTCCTCAGCGGCCCCGGAGGTGGCGTCGTGTCGGATGGTCACGGCCTCGTCGTCGGCACCGAGCACCACGCCACGGACGCGTCGGGCGGGCTGGGCGGGCTCGCGCACCTTGACCGTGACGGTCTCGCCGACCGCTCGCCGGAAGTGCTCGGGGGTGCGAAGCTTGCGCTCGAGCCCGGGAGTCGAGACCTCGAGGGTGTACCGACCGTCGATGGGATCGACCTCGTCGAGGGCCCGTGAGATCTCCTTGGTGATGACGCCGAGATCGTCGATCCCCGGGGCCTGGGCGCCGCCCACGCCGGTGACGGTGACCCGCAGGGTGGGACCGTGCTGGTCGAGATCGTAGAGCTCGAACCCGTGGGTCGCGACGATGGGTTCGGCGATGGCGCGCACCTCGTCGATCCTGGTCATCGTCACCTCCCAGCGGTCGTTGTCCGGCTGCTCTCACAACAAAGGCGTGGGCCGAAGCCCACGCCTTCGTGCGACACTGCGTACTAGAGCGAGGACCCGGAGTATACCTCACGACAACCGTTCGGCGGGCTGAGCCGGGTCAGGTCGCCACCTCGATCGGTCTCGTTCACTGTCGTACCCCCTCTGCATACTTGACGCATGGATGCAGCAGCGCTGGCCAGGGTCACCGACACGGTGGCGGCGATCGATGTCGACGCGCTCGAGCCGCGCCATGCCGAAGACCTGACGGCCGCTGCGGCCCGCCTCTCCCACGCTGCGGGGGCCCTCGCCGCCCGGTCCGCCCGGCGGGTGGGCCAGACCGGTGCGCACCGTCGATGCGGCGATCGCACCGAAGCCCACCACCTCGCCCGGGTCTCGGGAGTGGGGCTTGGCGCAGCGAAGACCGCCCTCGACGTCGTCGGCGCCACCGATCAGCTGGCGGCCACGGATGAGGCGTACCGAGCCGGTGAGGTGTCGCTGCGTCAGGCCGCGGCCATCTGCGGTGCCGCGCTGGTCGACCGGCGAGCCGAGTCGCGCCTGCTCCGCATCGCCACGACGCGAGGCATCGGCCAGCTCGAAGAGGAGTGCGCCCGGGTGCGGGCTGCTGCGGCTCCCGACGACGAAGCCGAACGCCATCGGCGGGCTCGCCGCGAACGGGGTGCGTGGAAGCACCAGAACCACGACGGCTCGGCCGAGATCCGATTCCGGTCCTCGACCGAGGACGTCGCCGAGGTCTGGGCGGTGGTGTCGGCCTACCGCGACCGGCTCTTCCGTTCCGGCGGGGCCGACAGCTCGACCGGCGAGCGACCAAGCTTCGACCAGCGCAGCGCCGACGCGTTCCTCGACATGGCTCGAGCCGCGGCCAACGGGAGCGTGCTCACCCCCGCGACCCAGCCGAGCCTCGACCTCGACGGCCTGGAACCCATCCGCCCCGGGGTCAACGTCGCGAAGGTCATCGTCCGAGTCGACCTCGCCACCCTTCTGCGTGGCTACCCCACCGGTGACGAGGTGTGCGACATCCCAGGCCATGGCCCCATCCCGGTCGCCGCGCTGCGCGACATGCTCGCGACCGGCAACCCGATCCTCGCCGCGGTCGTCACCAAGGGGGTCGACGTGGCCACGGTGGCCCACCTCGGGCGCGACCCCACCGCCCACCAGCGCACGGCCCTCGAGTGGCTGAACCCACGGTGTCGAGCCGAAGGGTGCGACCGCACGATGGGCCTCGAGATCGACCACCGCATCGACTGGGCCCCGACCGAGGTCACCCTGTTGGGCTGGTTGGAGTGGCTCTGCACACACCACCACGGCCTCAAGACCTCGAAGGGCTGGCGCCTCGTCCACGGCAAGGGGATCCGAGCCTTCGTCCCACCCGACGACCCGAGGCATCCCAACCAGGCCCGCAGCACCAGCACCAGCACCAGCACCAGCTGACGAGCGTGGTCCGCAGCGGAGCAGCCCGGTTCGGCCGGTGCTTCGCGCGCCTCGTTCCGAGTCAGCCTTCGATGGAGGCGGCGACCAGCAGCACGAGTGGCACTCGACGCCGACGTTCGAGCTCGGCACCGTCATCGGCGAGCAGGGCAGGAGAGGGCTCGCACTCCCGGACGCCATCGAGCCGGAACCCCACGTCGATGAGGACACGCAGGTAGTCCTCGACGGTGCGGTGGTGCCAGACCACCGTCGATCCGAACCACGGCCGCTCGCGGGGACCGCGCACGAAGGAGTCGTCGACGGTCCAGTCGGCCCGGCGACCGTGCCCTCGTCCTTCGTTCGAAGTGATGACCGGATAGCACACCGAGAACACGAACCGACCACCTGGACCGAGCGATCGGCGCACGCTCGCGACCGCGTCCTCGAGGTCAGCCACGTAGTGCAGCGCCATCCTCGACAGCACGAGGTCGAACGTGCCGAGCGAGGTGCCGAGCTAGGTGCTGAGCTCGGTGCTGAGCTCTTCGATCGCGATCCGCCAGAAGTCCACACCGTCGGCTGCATGCTGAACACGCGCCAGCTCGACCATCGCCATCGAGGCGTCGATGCCCACATAGCGGGCCGCACCCAGCTGTCTCACCAGCGGTGCCGTCGATCCATCGCCGCTCCCCAGGTCGAGGACGGGCGAGCCGGACAGATCGCCGAGCATCTCGACGAGGTTCGGCTGTTCCATCACCACGTTGGGACTCGACGCTCCCCCGTGTCGATGTCGCAGGTAGGCCGCCCGCGAGCTTGCATCGTCGTAGAACTCCTCGGCCGTGCTGGTCACGTTCGATCCTCCTTGTCGGTGGAGGTCCGAAGCACCCAGATGCGAGATCGTACAGGAGGCGTCGCCAGGCGCGCCGAGTTCGCCGGGACGGTTCAGTAGGCGCGGGCGACCAGTGCCACGAGGTCTGCCTCGTCGGCCGAGCCCGGAACCGAGCCGTCGGGGCGCTGCAGGCAGCGGACGGTGATCGAGTGCTCGGCGAGCGTGTCCTCGCCGGCATCGCCGACCAGGTCCCACGGGATACGGGCGAACCCGGTCGCGGCAGCCTCGATCGCCTCGTCGATGGTGGAGACGTCGACCAGCCCGTTCGCCACCGTGGCCACCGCTTGGTCGTGCAGCGACCACTGGGCCGCGTCGAGGGCCGAGCGGACCGACCCGGCCATGTCGACCACGCCGGTGGTGGTCTTGCGATCGGGCGAGTCCGAGGGCAGATCCCGGCGCACCACGGTGACGACACCGGCGGCGAGATCGCGAGGACCGACCTCGACCCGGACGGGAACCCCCTTGAGCTCCCAGTCCGTTGAGCGCCGCCCGAACGACACCTCGACGCGGTCGTCGAGCTCGGCCCGGATCCCCGCGAGGCGGATCTCCTCGACCATGAGACGGGCTCGCTCGAGGCACTCCTCGTCATCGCGGACGACCATGACGACCACCTGGATCGGAGCGAGCCGGGGCGGCACCCTCAGCCCGTCGTCATCGCCGTGAGCCATGATCAGACCACCGATCATGCGGGTGGACACTCCCCACGACGTGGTCCAGGTGAGCTGGAGCTGACCGTCGGCATCGAGGTAGTCGATCCCGAACACCTTGGCGAAGTTCTGACCGAGCTCGTGGCTGGTGCCCATCTGCAGCGCCTTGCCGTCGCCCATCATCGCTTCGCAGGTGAGGGTGTTGATCGCGCCGGCGAAGCGCTCCCTCGCTGTCTTGCGGCCGATGAACACCGGGATGCCCAACACCTCGACCATGAAGTCGCGGTAGACCTCGTGGAGGATCCTCAGCGCGTACTCGCGGGCATCGACCTCGGTGGCGTGCGCGGTGTGTCCCTCTTGCCACAGGAACTCGGTGGTGCGCAGAAAGATCCGTGGACGCAGCTCCCAACGGACCACGTTGGCCCATTGGTTCAACAGCAGGGGGAGGTCGCGATGGCCCTGGATCCACTTGGCCATGTACTCGCCGAACACGGTTTCGGAGGTGGGTCGCACCACCACCGGTTCGTCGAGGTCCTTGCCCCCGGCGTGGGTGACCACGGCAAGCTCGGGGCTGAAGCCTTCGACGTGGTCGGCTTCGCGCTGCAGGTACGACTCGGGGATGAACAGGGGGAACGACACGTTGGAGGCCCCGGCCTCTTTGATCCGGTCGTCGACCTCGCGCTGCATCCGCTCCCAGATGGCGGTGCCGTAGGGCCGGATGACCATGGTCCCCCGCACCGGGCCGTTCTCGGCCAGCTCGGCCTTGGCGACGACGTCCTGGTACCAACGAGGGAAGTCCTCGGCCTGGGGTGTGAGCACTCGAGCAGCCATGGACGGCGAGCCTACCCGGATGGGCACCATCGCCGATTCGGTGTTGACGCCGCACCCGCTAGGGTCAGCGATCGGTGTCGGATCCCACTGCCCTCTCTGCCAGCGCCGCGACCCGGATCGCCGACGCCGACCACCACGTCTCCAGCTTCGTCGCGCTCCGCCATGCGATCGGCTCGGCATGGGCGTTGCTCGTCGGCATCACCCTGCTGATGCTCGGCACCGGGCTCCAAGGGAGCCTGCTCGGTCTCCGAGCCAACTTCGAGGGCTTCGACACGACCACGGTCGGTGTCGTGATGTCGAGCTACTACCTCGGCTACCTGCTCGGCTCCACCCAAGCGCCCAAGCTGGTGGCCACCGTCGGCCACATCCGGGTCTTCGCCGCCTTCGCATCCATCGCGTCGAGCACCGTGCTGCTCCACGCCCTCGCCGTCGCTCCCGCCGGATGGGTCGCCTTCCGCGTGGCGTCGGGGTTCTGCATGGCGGGCCTGTTCGTCGTGGCCGAGAGCTGGCTCAACGACACCGCCACCAACGAGACCCGCGGCTCGATGCTGTCGCTCTACGGAGTGGTGGTGAGCGGTGGCATGGGAGCAGGTCAGCTGCTGTTGAACCTGGCCGATCCCAGCGGCTTCGAGCTGTTCATCCTCACCTCGGTGCTGGTCTCGCTCGCGCTGGTCCCCGCCGCGCTGTCGGTGCGTTCCGCACCCCGGTTCCTCCAACCCACACCCGTCAGGCTCAAGACGGTGTTCGAGGCCGCGCCGCTGGGGGTCGTGGGGGCGATCCTGTCCGGCGCCGCGTCGAGCGCGATCTTCGGTGTCGGGGTCATCTACGCCCAGCTCCGAGGGCTGACCCTCGCCGAGACCGCGACGTTCATGCTCGTCGCCATCCTCGGCGGAGCGGTGCTGCAGTGGCCGATCGGATGGCTCTCCGACCACACCGACCGGCGCCGCATCATCAGCGCCGCCGCGGCAGTGGCAGCGGGCTTGTGCGTCGTCGGCACCATGGGTCCCAACGGAGTCGTCCTGCTTGCGGTCATCGGCCTCCTCGGAGGGTTCTCGCTCCCGCTCTACCCTCTCGTGAACGCCCACACCAACGACTGGATCGCCCACGAGCAGATGGTCGGGGCGGGAAGCCGGCTCATCATGTCCAGCGGCATGGGGGCCATCGGAGGACCGATCCTGGCATCGACAGCGATGGCCACCATCGGCGCCGCGGGGTTCTTCTGGTTCCTGGCCGTCGTGCACGTGGCGGTGGCAGTGTTCGCCGCGTGGCGGATCGTGGTCCGGCCACCGCGACCGGTTGGCGAGCAGACCCACTTCGCCCCCGTTCCCGCCCGCGGTTCGTCGGTGCTGGTGTCGGCGATGTACCCCGAGGCCTACGACGAGGAGGACGAGCCGGTGTTCGACACCGAGGAGATCCCCGTGGTGGTCATCGACGACGAGTAGGTCGCTGGCACGGACCGAAGCGCCGTCGACTGCCGCTCAGCGGGTGAGGTTGCGGATGACCTCGACCCGGGCCTCGCTGGCGTTGGCGTCGGTGCCCTTGTCGTCGAGCAACCGTGCCCGGTCGCGCTCGGCCTCGCGCGCCGCCTTCTCGGTGTCGACCCTGGCCAGGGCGGCGTCGGTGCCGTGCTCGACGATGAACTCGGCCCACTCGACCAGCTGGCCCACCATCTCGTCCTCGGGAACCACCGCCACGTTCTGGCCCTTCACGAACAGATGGCCTCTCCCCCGCCCTGCGGCGATGCCCAGGTCGGCGTCGCGCGCTTCGCCCGGACCGTTCACCACACACCCCATCACCGCCACCTGCAGCGGGATCTCGCGCTCGCCGAACGCGGCCTGGGCGTCGGCCGCCACCTGGATGACATCGACCTCGGCCCGCCCGCAGCTCGGACAGGCGATGAGGTCGATCGACTTGCGCTCACGGAGCCCCAAGGCCTCGAGCAGCTGGCGCCCGGCGCGGGCCTCCTCGACGGGGTCGGCGGTGAGCGAGTACCGGATCGTGTCGCCGATCCCCTCCGCCAGCAGGGTGGCGAGGCCCGCGGTGGCCTTGACCACACCTGCGGGGGGTGGGCCGGCTTCGGTGACCCCGAGGTGCAGCGGGTGGTCGGTGGCCTCGCTGAGCTGGCGGTAGGCCTCGATCATCAACGGCACGTTGGATGCCTTGACCGAGATCTTGACGTGGTCGAAGTCGACCTCGTGGAAGTAGGCAAGCTCGATCATGGCCGATTCGACCATCGCCTCGGGGGTGACCCGCCCGCCGTGCTTCTCGTAGAGGGCGGGATCGAGCGATCCGCCGTTCACCCCGATGCGGATCGGCACACCGCGATCGCGACACTCGGTGGCCACCGCCTTGATGTGCTCGGGCTTGCGGATGTTGCCGGGATTGAGCCGCAGACCGTGGACTCCCGCCTCGAGCGCGGCCAGCGCCATGCGGTACTGGTGATGGATGTCGGCGATGATCGGCACCGGCGAACGCGGCACGATGCGCGCCAGCCCTTCGGCCGCCTCGCTCTCGTTGCAGGTGCAGCGCACGATGTCGCACCCTGCCGCAGCGAGGGCGTAGATCTGCTGGAGGGTGCCCTCGACATCGGCGGTCTTGGTGATGGTCATCGACTGCACGGTGACGGGCGCATCGCCGCCGACGGGCACAGACCCAACCATGATCTGGCGGGTCGGGCGGCGGGGGAAGGTGACCGATCCTGGATCCATCGTCAGCCGATCAGTTGGGGAGCTCGAGAGGACTGGCGATGTCGAGGTACAGCGCCACCAAGCCGATGCCCACCAGCACGAAGATCACCGCGTAGGTGAGCGGGATCAGCTTGGCGACATCGGCGTGGTAGCGGGCCTTGGACCGAGACAGCACCTCGCGGACACGTTCGTAGGTGGCGATGGCCACGTGGCCGCCGTCGAGCGGGAGCAGCGGGACCAGGTTGAAGATGCCGATGAAGATGTTGATCAGTGCCAGGAACAGCAACAGTCCCGCAGGTCCGGTGTCGGCCATCTGAGTGCCGAGTCGGGCCGCGCCGTAGATCGACAGGACCCGGTCGCCTTGGGCTTCGATGTCGGTCTCGTCGGACGCGGTGGTGTCGGGGGCGTCGGTTCGGGCGGTGTCGACGGCCATGCCCAGGAAGCTGGAGATTCCCGACGGACTGAAGATCCGGCCGATGGCCTCGACGGTGAGCCGGGAGACCTCGGCGAACTCGGTGACCGTACGGACGGCGGCCGAGGGAAGCGACAGCCGTTGCGGCGGGTAGTACGCACCGATGCCGAGGAACGCGCCACCCTCGCCCGACTCGCCGAGATCGACCGTGCGCTCGATGGCCTGCCCGTCGCGGTTGACCGTCACCCCGACAGACTCGCCGGGACGGTGCTCGCCGAGGACGTCTTGGAGGTCGTCGAAGGTGACCACCGGGGCGCCGTCGATGGCGACGATCCGATCGCCGACGTCGAGACCGGCCTGCTCCGCAGGGCTCACCGACGAGGGCTCGGGGCCCGCGAGGTATCCGACCTCCCAGTTGTCGTCCTCGGCGGCACCCACCGCGGCGAAGTACACCAACATGGCGAGGAGGGCGATCATGAAGTGCATGGTCGAACCCGCCACTGCGACCGACATCCGCCGCCAGTAGGGCTTCTCGCGGTAGGTGCGCGACTCGTCGGCGGGATCGACCTCCTCGAGGTTGGTCATCCCGATCACCTTGACGTAGGCCCCCGCGGGGATCGCCTTGATGCCGTACTCGGTCTCGCCTCGGGTGAACGACCAGATGCGGGGTCCGAACCCGATGAAGAACTCGGTGCACTTCATGCCCGCTGCCCTGGCGGTGACGAAGTGGCCGAGCTCGTGCAGGAAGATCATCACCACGATGGCCAGCACCACCACCAGCGCCGACAGCCCTGCCCACAGTCCGAGCAGCACCACGCTGCCGACGAGCAGCGCGAGACGCATCGCGCTGGAGCCGGTCGGCTCCGGTGGCCGCGCCGGGTGTTGTGGAGGTTCTGCGGGGGGACGCTCCGAGCCCGCATCGGCGGGTTCGGAACGAGCGTCCACGTTGGTCACAGGTTCGACTCGATGTGTTGACGGGCGAGGACTCGGGCGATGCGATCGGCTTCCACGACCTCGTCGACCGACGTCGCGGTCCCTCCATCATGCCCGTCGAGGACCCCATTCGCGACGTCGGGGATGGTGGTCCAGGCGATCTCCCCAGCGAGGAACGCCGAGACCGCCTCCTCGTTGGCCGCGTTGAGCCAGGCCGGCGCAGTGCCGCCCTGCCGGCCGGCCTCGTAGGCCAGCCCCAGGCAGGGGAAGGCCTCGTGATCGGGCGGTTCGAAGTCGAGGCGGCCGAGGTCGCCCCAGTCGATGCGACCGAACGGAGTGGCGATCCGGTCCGGCCACGCCAGGGCGTAGCCGATGGGAAGACGCATGTCCGGCAGCGACAGCTGGGCGATCGTCGATCCGTCGGTGAACTCGACCATCGAGTGCACGATCGACTGGGGGTGCACGACGACGTCGATGTGGTCGAACCCCAGGTCGAAGAGCAGGTGGGCCTCGATCACCTCGAGGCCCTTGTTCATGAGCGTGGACGAGTCGACGGTGATCTTGGGTCCCATCGACCAGGTGGGGTGGGCCAGCGCATCCTCGATCGTCACCTCGGCCAGTTCGGCACGGGAGCGTCCGCGGAACGGGCCTCCACTGGCGGTGAGGATGATGCGCCCCACCCGCTCGGGGCGGTCGTTGGCCCGCAGGCACTGGTGCACCGCGGCGTGCTCGCTGTCGACCGGCACCATCTCGGCTCCCGGCGTGGCCATCGCCGCCTTCACCACCGGACCCCCGGCGATGAGCGACTCCTTGTTCGCCAGGGCCAGGCGGTGACCGGCCTCCAGCGCGGCGATGGTGACATCCAACCCGGCGAAGCCGACCACCCCGTTGACCACGACATCGCCGATGGCGGCCGCGGTGGCCAACGCATCGGGCCCCGACAGGAGCTCGACACCGGACGGGAGACGGGCTTCGAGCGTCGCTGCGGCATCGGGGTCGGCGATGGCGACAACCTGCGGCCGGTGACGGCGTGCCTGTTCGGCCACCAGCTCGACCGACCGTGCCGCGCCCAGCGCCACCACCTCGAAGCGGTCGGATTCGGCCTCGACGACGTCGAGGGTCTGGGTGCCGATCGAGCCGGTCGAACCGAGCAGGCACACCTTGGTGCGTGCCTGGTCATCGCTCATGGGTCGCTCCGGAGTCAGAAAACCAAGTGGGCCACGTAGTAGGTGGCCGGCAGCGAGACGAGGATGGCGTCGAAGCGGTCGAGCACCCCGCCGTGTCCGGGCAGGACCGTGCCCATGTCCTTGACCCCGAGGTCTCGCTTGATCATCGACTCGCACAGGTCGCCGAGCGGTGAGATCAGGGCGAGGACGACACCCAGGACGATGGCGTCGCCCGGCGAGCTGAACGGGGTGATGCCCCCACCGATCACGCCGCCGACACCGGCCCAGGTGACCAGGAACGCGGCGACCATGCCCCCCACCGTGCCCTCGATGGTCTTGTTGGGGCTGATGGCCGACAGCGGGGAGCGTCCCATCGAGCGCCCGACGAGCAGTCCGACGATGTCGTAGGCGATGGGCCCGAGCACCGCGGCGAGCAACAGCCCGGTGCCGTGGGGCAGGCGCAGCAACAGGGCGGCGAACGAGCCGAACCCGGCCACGTAGGCCACGGTCAACACGGTGACGCCCACGTTGGGCACGGCGTGGTCGTCGCCGATGTCGAGCACGTACCACAGCAGTGCGACCAGCACCGTGAGCATGGCACCGAGCACCAGTCCCGACTCGCCCCGCCAGTACGCGGCGAGCGGCATCGTGACCGCCGCCGCGAGGGCGACGAGAGCGGGGGGCGAGTAGCCGACGCGTCGCAGGGTGCTCATCAGCTCGGCCGAAGCCAGGACGAGCACGACGACGACCAGCACCATGGCAGCCGCGGGTCCGACGCTGATCAGTGCCAGCGCACCCGCCGCCAGGGCGACACCCACGACCGAGGCGAGACCCATGTTGCGTCCGGCGGCGGGTCCTCGTGCACGGTCGGCGGCGAAGGGGTCGGCACTACGGTCGCCGTAGGGGTCGGACGGCTCCCGCGGCACCGACAACGGATCGGGCGGTGCCTGCGCGTCGTCGAAGGTGAAGAAGTCGTCCGACGCGGCGCGGTCGTCGCGCACCCCCATTCGGGGAGGTTCGTCGCCCAGCATGCTCAGGTCGGCATCGTCCCAACCGCTGGACTGGTCGCGCCACCGCGGCTGGGAGGTGCTCACCCTCGCCCACGGGGCCAGGTCGTCGTCGCCATCGCTGAAGATCCGGGGGACCTCACCGGTGGGTGGGTCGGTCCAGTGCGGCAACGAGTGCGATCCCGAGCCCTCGCTTGCAGGCGCCTCGCCGAGCCCCGACTCGTCGTCGGTCTCGCCGAGCAGATCGCGAGCGCGGAACGGTCGGGGCGTATCCTCCTCGGTGGCAGCGGGATCAGCACCCTGGTCGGGCTCGACCGGCCGATCGGACTCGTCGGATGGATCCATCGCACCGAGCAGTCGGAAACCCTCCTGCTCGTCGTCGTCGTCGGGGTGGGTGGGTCGATCGTCCACGGAGGACCTCCTGATGCTCCCGGGGAGCTGACCGCGGCGAGAGCCGCCCGGTCAGACCTCGAGCAGCTCGGTCTCTTTCTGCTCCAGTGCTGCGGTGATCTCGGCCTCGTAGGCGTGGGTCCGCTTGTCGAGCTCCTTTTCGGCTCGGGCGAGGTCGTCCTCTGACATCTCCGCGTCCTTCTGGGCGGCTTCGAGGTCCTTGCGGGCGTCGCGGCGGGCGTTGCGGATCGCGATGCGACCGTCCTCGGCCATCTGGCGAACCACCTTGACCAGGTCCTTGCGTCGCTCCTCGGTGAGGGGCGGAAAGCTGAGCCGGATCGAGTGGCCGTCGTTGCCGGGGGTGAGCCCCAGGTCGGAGTGCTGCAGTGCCTTCTCGATGGCGCCCAGGTTGTTCTTGTCGAACGGGGTGATGAGCAGCTGGCGCGCCTCGGGGACCTGGAAGCTGGCGAGCTGCTGCATGGCCATCTCCTCGCCGTAGGCCTCGACCGGCAGGCGCTCGACCAGCGCCGGGGCTGCCCGCCCGGTGCGGATGGAGCCGAACTCGTGGCGCGCGTGGGCGACCGCACGCTGCATCTTGTCGCCGGCGTCGTCGAGCACGAGCTCGACCAGCTCTTCGCTCATCGGGCTGCCGCCTCTGGGGTGGGGACCATCACCGAGCGAGACGCGGGAGATCGGGGACCGACGGTCATGTGACCAGCGTACCGACCGGCTCACCCGCCAGGATGGACCGCACGTTGCCGGGGCCGAGCAGGTCGAAGTAGACGACGGGCATCTCGTTCTCCATGCACAGCGTGACCGCAGTGGAGTCCATGGCCTGCAGCCCCTGCTTGATCACGTCGAGGTAGGTGATCTGATCGAGCTTGGTGGCGTCGGGATTGGTGCGGGGGTCGTCGGTGTAGATGCCGTCGGTACCTCCGTGGGTGCCCTTCAGCAACGCTCCGGCCTCGATCTCGACCGCCCGCAGCGCCGCAGTGGTGTCGGTGGTGAAGAAGGGGTTGCCGCTGCCTCCAGCGAAGATCACCACTCGGCCCTTCTCGAGGTGGCGCACGGCCCGTCGGCGGATGTAGGGCTCGGCCACCTGGGCCATGTGGATGGCGCTCTGCACCCGGGTCGGCTGACCGAGCTGCTCGAGCACGTCCTGGAGGGCCAGGGCGTTGATGACGGTGGCGAGCATGCCCATGTAGTCGGCTTGGGCGCGGTCCATGCCCGCACCCTGACCGGTCATCCCCCGCCAGATGTTGCCGCCGCCGACCACCACCGCGATGTCGACGTCGAACTCGGCCTTGACGGCGACGATCACCTCGGCGATGTCGCGCACCGTCGCACCGTCGATGCCGTAGCTGGCGGCGCCCGCGAACGCCTCGCCCGACACCTTCAGCACCACACGATCCCATCGGGCCGTTCGCTTGGACGCCACGGGATCGAGGTTCGCCTCGGTGCCGGTGTCGGGGTCGGCCGCGGTCACGGTCAGCTGCCGATCACGATCTGGTCGAAGCGCACCAGCTTTGCGTCGCCGAGCAGTTGGGCGATGGTCTGCTTCTCGTCGCGCACGAAGCTCTGTTCGAGCAGAACCCGTTCCTTGAACCAGCCGGTGAGACGACCCTCGACGATCTTGTCGAGCGCGGCCTCGGGCTTTCCCTCGGCCTTGGTGAGGTCGATGAGCGCACTGCGCTCGGCCTCGACCAGCTCGGTGGGCACCTCGTCGCGGCTGCGGTAGTCGGGCTTGGAGAACGCGATGTGGACCGCGATGTCGTGGGCGAGCTCGACGGACCCGCCGCTGAGCTCGACCAGCACGCCGTTGACACCACGACCGTCCTGCAGGTGGAGGTAGGCGTCGACGATGTCGCTCTCGCCGATCTCCCAGCGCACCACCTCGCCGACCTCGATGTTCTCCTTCTTGGTGATCTTCATCTGGTCGACCTCGGCGGCCAGCTCACTGACCGCTCCCTCGCCCCGAGCTGCGACCGCCTCGGCCAGGGTGGTGACGGCCTTGATGAAGTCGTCGGCCTTGGCCGAGAAGTCGGTCTCGCACTTGAGCTCGACCATGGCGATGGCGCCGTCGGCCCTGGCGATGGCGACCGCTCCCTGGGTGTTCTCGCGATCGCTGCGGCTGGCGGCCTTGACCAGACCCTGCTCGCGGAGCCACTTGGCGGCGGCGTCGAAGTCGCCGTCGTTGTTGGTGAGCGCCTTCTTGGCGTCCATCATGCCGGCGCCGGTGGCCTGACGCAGCGCCTGGACGTCCTTGGCGGTGATGCTGGACATGGGGGGTTACGACTCCTGGGTGGTCTCGTCGGGGGCGGACTCGGACTGGGTGGTGGCATCCTGGGCGGCCTCGGCAGGAGCGGCCGGAGCAGGCGAGGAGGTCTCCGCAGGAGCAGCCTCGGCAGGAGCGGCCTCGGCAGGGGCAGCCGGAGCAGGCGAGGAGGTCTCCGCAGGAGCGGCCTCGGCAGGAGCAGCCTCAGCAGGCGCAGCCGGGGCGGCCTCGGCACTGGCGCCGGACGCGATGCGGGCCTCCCGCTCGGCTGCGGCAAGCGCAGCCTGACGACGGGCCTCGGCTTGCTGGGCGGCGATCTCGTCCTCCTCGCGGAGGCTGCGACGGGGGCCGCTGCTGTCGCCACCCTCGCGACGGGACCGGATGAAGCGTCCCTCGAGAACGGCGTCGGCGATGACCCGGCACATGAGGTCGCCGGAGCGGATGGCGTCGTCGTTGCCGGGGATCACGTACTGGATGATGTCGGGGTCGCAGTTGGTGTCCACCACCGCCACGATCGGGATGCCGAGCTTGTTGGCCTCGGTGACCGCGATGTGCTCCTTCTTGGTGTCGAGCACGAACACGATGTCGGGCAGCTGCTCCATGTCGCGGATGCCACCCAGGTTCCGCTCGAGCTTGTCGAGCTCACGGGAGATCATCAGCGCTTCCTTCTTGGGCATCGCCTCGAACTCACCCGAGGCACGCATGCGCTGGTACTCCTTCATCTTGGCCACGCGCTTGGACATGGTCTCGAAGTTGGTGAGCATGCCGCCGAGCCAGCGCTCGTTGATGTAGGGCATCCCGGACTTCTCGGCATAGGACTGCACCGGCCCCTGAGCCTGCTTCTTGGTGCCGACGAACAAGATGGTGCCGCCGCCGGCGACGGTGTCGCGCACGAACGTGTAGGCGGTCTCGATGCGCTGGAGGGTCTGCTGGAGATCGATGATGTAGATGCCGTTGCGGTCTCCGTGGATGAACCGCTGCATCTTGGGGTTCCAGCGCCTCGTCTGGTGACCGAAGTGCACCCCGGCCTCGAGCAGTTGCTTCATGGTCACGACAGCAGTCATGACGGCTCCTTCCATCGGTTGGACGAACACCGCACCAACGCCCGGAGGCGACCGTGGTTCGATGCGGCTGGAGATGAGGATTCGCCTTCGGGGTTCCGAGGGCGCGACCCGCGAGCAGGCCGACCCGGCAGTCTAGCGGGCGAGAGCCACCTCATCACCAGCCCGATCATCAGCCGACCGAGGCACCGAGCGCATCGCCGAGCAGGTCGCCCGCCAGGTCGTCGGGACCAATGGGCAGAGTCGCAGCGGTGATGGCCAGACCGCCCAGACTGGTCGCGGTCAGCACCATCTCGGAGGCGAGGTGGTCGCCCATGGTCTCGAACAAGCCCCGACACGCGGGACCCATGTCGGCCAGACCCAGCGCCAGCTCCCTGGTGGTGGTCTCGTGCCCGGGCACCGCGCCATGGGCGCCGGTCCCCACGATGGGCACGGTCACGTGGCGGGCCCCGTCGAGCCGGGTTCTGCGGTCGGCGACCAGGGGGTCGCCGCTGGCTCCCGCGCTGAGGTAGTCGGGCCCGTCGGGCAGGGGTCTCGACCCGAGCTCGAGGAGCAGGTCGGAACGTCGGGACAGGTCGGGGAGATTGGTACCCCGCGGGTCGGCGGTCGAGCCGATGACCCCCTCCACGGCCCGGAGGGCGATCGTCCCTCCGGACAGCGTGCTCGCCTCGACCGACAGCGTGGCCAGATCGGCTCCCTGGTGGGGCGTGGCCATGGTGGCCACCAGCCCCAGGCGCTCGATCACCTCCCGTCCCCCCTCACGGGACTCCAGCTCGCGCAGGGCCAGGCGCGCCACGACGCCACCCTGGGAGTGGGCGTAGAGGTCGACGGTGGCATCGGGCGCGGAGCGAGCTACCTCGGTCAGCAGGTCTGCGAGCAGCGCGCCACGTGAGCCCAGCTCGGTCGAGGACGCTCCCGGGCCATAGGCGGTCGCCTCGATGTGGGCCAGGTCCCCGGTCGCCGACGCGGTCTCGTCGTCGAAGTGACCGGGGGTACGCCCGCCCGCATAGCTGAACCCGATGACATCACCCTCGTGGTAGCCGAGCTCGTCGGTCCGGAGCTCGCCGATGGATGCCCCGTCGCTGCTGGAGTCCAGACCAGCCACCAACACCGCGACCCGACGACCCGCCGGCTGCTCGGCGATGACGCCCTCGGGGGTGCAGATCTGGCGATGGTGCCACCACTCGACGACCGTCGCGAACGTGCGCCAGGGCGATTCGAGCACGTCGAAGGTGAACAGCAGTATCGGGGGCACCTCGCCCTGGGCGAGCGGGACCAGGATCCCGAAGACCACCCCGGAGAGGTACGGGTTGACCGCACCGAGGGCGTAGGGGGCCAGATACCAGCTCACCTCCGCCACGTACGGGGCAACAGCCATGACCACCTCGGAGGTGGAGGTGCCCAACCACCGGGCGGCCTCGAGCTGCATCCCGAGCACGGTCGTGCCGCTGTCGATCATCCACCCGCCCGCTCCCATCAGCGCGCCTCCCAGGCGGCCGAGCACCCCGAAACCACCGCCTCCCCCCAGGTCGAGGGCGATCAGCCGGAGCTCGGCCGCACGCTGGCCCGGGGTCGTCCAGGCGCTGCCGCCCAGGGG
The DNA here is from genome assembly GCA_034521975.1 of Acidimicrobiales bacterium. NCBI lineage: Bacteria > Bacillati > Actinomycetota > Acidimicrobiia > Acidimicrobiales > Acidimicrobiales bacterium. The sequence continues at coordinate 418,835 of JAXHLR010000004.1, forward strand.
CGACTCGGGCACCAGCCGCACCGCGATCGGTCCCGCCCCGAAGAGCGCCTCGGGGTCGACGTAGCGACCCTGCTCGCGAACGCCTACGTGGGTGACCCCACCTGCGCGGGCAACGACCTGGCCTGCGGCCACCTGCTGGCCCAGCCGGACCGACAGCTCACCGACACCCGAGTAGCTGGTCAGGCGCCGGTCGGGGTGCTCGACCGTGACGTGCAGGGCGCCCCCGACCTGGCCGGCGAAGGTGACCACACCGTCGGCCGCGGCCCGGATCTCATCTCCGGGCGCGGTGGCGTACTCGACCCCCCGGTTGCCGGGCCCGAAGCGGGTGAGCGGGGGTCTGAACCCGTCGATGATCTCGGCGTCGACCGGATGCTCGTAGGTGACCGCACCGGAACCCTCGTCGGCACGCGCGGGAACAGGGACGAGGAGGGCAGCGACTGCCCCGAGCACAACAATGAGCGCCGTGACGCGCACCACCATGGGACCACTCCCGACAACAGCGGTTCGGGGGGAAGTGGTTCGGGGGAAGTGGTGGTGGGCGGGTCAGGCTCCGGGCCGCTCCACGGTGTGACGCGACCGGGTGACGGCTACGCCAGCTCGCGCTGCGATGCGGAGATCCTGGACCGCAGCTGGAGCACCGCCTTGGTGTGGATCTGACACACACGACTCTCGGTGACCGAGAGGACCTCGCCGATCTCGGCGAGGGTGAGACCCTCGTAGTAGTAGAGGGTGAGCACGATCTTCTCGCGCTCGGGCATGCGGTTGATGGAGTCAGCCAGCAGCGACCGCATCTCCTCGACCTCGAACGCGTCGACCGGGCCGTCTCGCTTGTCGGCGATCGTGTCGCCCAGGGTGAACGACTCGCGCTCTCCCCCGCCCATCGACAACGTCTCGTCCAGCGCCGCCAGACCCACGAACGAGATCTGGCTCAAGGTCGCCTGCAGCTGCTCCTCGCTGACGTCGAGCTCGGCGGCGATCTCGCTGTCGGTGGGCGTGCGGTGCAGCTTCGACTCGAGCGTCGAGTAGGCGTTCTCCACCGCTCGGGCCTTGGCCCGCACCGAGCGAGGAACCCAGTCGATGGATCGGAGCTCGTCGAGGATGGCGCCCTTGATGCGAGAGATCGCGTAGGTCTCGAACTTGAACCCCCTGGCCGGCTCGAACTTCTCGATGGCGTCGATGAGCCCGAAGACTCCGTAGCTGGCCAGGTCGGCCTGTTCGACGTTCTGGGGCAGACCCACCGCCATGCGCCCGGCGACGAACTTCACCAGCGGCGAGTAGTGCAGGATCAACTGGTCGCGGACACCCCGGTCGCCGGTGCGCTTGAACTCGTTCCAGATCTCATCGATGTCGAGGGGGTCGTGATCCACTGAGTTCCCTATCCGCGGGGGTGGGTGGCCTCGTGCACCTGCTGGAGGCGCTCGGTGCTCACGTGCGTGTAGATCTGAGTGGTACCCACGTCGGCATGGCCGAGCAACTCTTGAACCGAGCGCAGATCGGCGCCGCCGTCGAGGAGGTGGGTGGCGAAGGTGTGGCGCAACGCGTGGGGGTTCACCGGGTTCAGTGACCTGGTGTCGAGGATGCGTCGCACGTCGCGTGGGGTGAGCGGCTTGGCCCGACGGTTGAGGAACAGCGCGCCGCTGCCCTCGCCCCGGTCCATCTGATCCCGCCCGAGGTCGATCCACGCGCGGACCGCCTGGGCCGCGGCGGCCGACAACGGCACGCGTCGCTGCTTGTCGCCCTTGCCCCAGACCCGGACCTGGCGACGGCTCAGGTCGAGGTCGCCGGCGACGAGGCCGCACAACTCGCCGACGCGAAGCCCTGAACCGTAGAGCAGCTCGATGACGGCGTCGTCGCGCAGCGAGATCGGGTCGTCGGCCACCGGCGCGGTGCCGTCGGCAGGAGGCGACGGCTCGAGCAGGGCGTCGAGCTCGTCGTCGCGCAGCACCCGCGGCAGCCGGCCGGTGCCCGACGGCGCGGACAGCGAGACCGCGGGATCGGTGTCGACCAGCCCGCAGGAGTGCGCCCAGGCGAAGTACCGCCGTAGCGACGAGGCCTTGCGGCCGACCGAGCGGCGGGCGTACCCCCTGGTGGCGAGATGAGCGAGATAGCGCCTCAGGTGGATCCGGCGGACCGAGGCGGGGTCGTCGACTCCGGATCGGGCCACCCAGGTCACGAAGGCGTCGAGGTCGGACCGATACGCCCGGCGTGTCGCCGGCGACACCCCGGTCAGCACGGCCTCGAAGCGGTCCAGGTCCCAGCCCACGGTCCCACCGTACCGGGCGAGACTCCATGTGACCCCCCACCTGCACCCGAACGACCACGTGGTGACGTGTGCTGATCATGTCCGCACCCGTTCGACCCAGCCGCCCGAGCGCACGAGCCACCCTCGGTGCTCGAGGTTCATCAGCCGCACCGCCAGATCGCCGAGCGCCAGACCGGAGCGAGCAGCCAACTGGTCGACACTGACCGGCGTGTCGCCGACCAGGTCGAGCAGGTCGGCGTCGGCGCGGCCGAGGTCGGAGCGGCGCGGCGCGGAATCGTGGCCCGCGGCATCGTTGGCTGTGACAGCGGAGAACCCGAGAGCGATCAGCACATCGGTGACATCGCGGGCAGGGCCGAGGCCCTCGTGCAACAGCGCGTTGGTGCCCGCCGAGGCAGGGCTGCGCACCGACCCGGGCACCACCAGCGCCTGGCGGTCGCGCCGAAGTGCTTCGTCGACGGTGTGCAGCGCACCACCGGTGGCGTGGGACTCGACCACCACGACCACCTCGGACAGGGCGGCGATGATCCGGTTTCGAGCGGGGAACCGCCACGGCAGCGCACCTGCGCCCATCGGCACCTCCGACACCAGCACGCCCCTGGCCGAGACCGCATCCCAGAGCCGCTGGTGACGACGCGGGTACACGGTGTCGAGACCCGTCCCGACCACACCGATCGGCGCGGCACCATCGCTGGCCTCCAACGTGCCTTCGTGCGCGGCGCCGTCGATGCCCAGCGCCAGTCCCGACACCACCGCCACACCAGCCTCGGCCAGCTGCCGGCCCATCTCCCGTGCCGTGAGACGGCCGCTGCGCGTGCACCGGCGGGTTCCGACGATGGCCACCCGCCGGCCGCTGATCGCTTCGAGATCGCCGACGGAGAACAGCACCATGGGCGGTTCGAGATCGGCCGCCAGGACCGACGGAAATCGATCGGCGCCGATGGTGGTGACCTCGATGCCGGCCCGATGGTGCTGGTCGAACAGCGCCGATGGGTCGAGCGTCCGAGATGCACGCGCCCACTCGTCCTGGATCTCGCGTGCCTTCGCGCCGAGGGCACGAGCCACGTCGGGCTCGTCGGATGGTCGCCCCCGGCACACGGCATCCCAGGCTCGGGCGAACCCGAAGGTCCGCACCAGGGCGGTGAGCCTGCCCGGCCCCATGGCGGGCAGCGAGGCCAGCGCCACCGCCGCCTCTTCGGGTTCCCGGCTCGAAGCTCTCACCTCAGACCACCGCCCCGATCTCGAACGGCGCGGGAACGGCGCGAAGCGACAGCGCCAGCGCCACATGCTCCACCGACAGCGACCCGCCACGGTCTTCCCGATCGGCGAGGGTGAGCGCCAACCGCCGGATGCGGTGCAAGCCACGACCCGTGAGCTGTCCCGCCCTGAGCCTGGCCTCGAGCAATCTGGTGGCATCGTCTGACAGCGGTGCGACCTCGTCGAGATGTTCGGCGGCCAGCTCGGCGTTGCACCGCACCTCGCGGCCCCGGGCCCGCTCGCGCGCCGTCGCCACCCGCTCGCGCACCGACGCCGTGGACTCGCCGGGTTCGCCGCCGATGAGATCGTCGACCTCGGGGGCGGCGACGTCGATCCGCAGATCGAAGCGGTCGAGGATGGGGCCCGACACCCGCCGGTGGTATCGGGCCCTGGCCGCGTCCGAGCAGGTGCACAACCCGGGAGCGGCCCCTTGACCACAGGGGCAGGGGTTCATGGCCGCGATCAGCAACACCCGAGCCGGGAAGGTGACGGTGCCCGCCGCCCTGCTGACCCGGATGACGCCCTCCTCGAGCGGCTGACGCAGCGCGTCGACGACCGGAGCCTGGAACTCGCCGAGCTCGTCGAGGAAGAGCACGCCGTGATGGGCGAGGCTGATCTCGCCCGGTCGCATCATGGCCGACCCACCCCCGGTGAGCGACACGGTGGAGGCACCGTGGTGCGGGGCCCGGAACGGCGGGCGCCGCACCAGTCCGGCCGACAGGGGCACGCCCGCGGCGGAGTGCACCATGGTGGCATCGAGGGCGTCGTCAGGGGTCAGATCGGGGAGGAGGCCGGGCAGACGCTTGGCCAGCATCGTCTTGCCGGCGCCCGGCGGACCGACCATGAGCAGGTGGTGCCCGCCGGCCGCCGCCAGCTCGAGGGCCAGCCGGGCCATCGGCTGGCCGCGCACGTCGGCCAGGTCGGGTTCGTGGTCGCGCTCGGGGACGGGCTGCACGGGAGCGCTGGGCCATGGTTCGTCGCCGTCGATGGCGGCGACGAGGGTGGTGAGGTCGGTGGCGGCCCTGACCCGATGGTGACCAACCAGCTCGGCCTCGCCCACCGATCTGGCCGGCACCACCACGGTGGGCGAACCCAGCGCGTGGACCAGCGGCACCGTGCCGGCGACGGAGCGGATCGTGCCATCGAGGCCGAGCTCGCCGACGAAGGCCATCCCCCGCACGCGGTCGGGTTGAATGCGTTCCACGGCCACGAGCAAGGCAATGGCGATGGCGAGGTCGAGCTGAGAGCCCGCCTTGCGCACACCCGAGGGGGCGAGGTTGACCGTGACCCGCTTGAGCGGCCACGGCAGGCCGCTGGACAACAGTGCGGCTCGGACCCGGTCGCGCGCTTCACGACACGAGGTGTCGGGCAAGCCGACGACGGTGAACCCGGGCAAGCCGTTGGAGACGTGGACCTCGACCGATACGGCACGGCCCTGCACGCCGAGCAGCGTGGCCGATGGGACGGTGGCGATCACCGGACCCTCCTGACACGATTGGTGGTCGGGAGGGGGAAGTGGTCGTCAGCCTAGGCGACCGGTGTGACGCTGGGAAGGGCGATCATCGGAATTCCCTCACCGGTGCGGGCTCAGAGGACCTCGCGGACATAGCGGACGATGGCGTCGATCTCCTCCTGGGAGAGGTCGCCGCCGAAGCTCGGCATGGCGCCTCGGCCCTCGGCGATGATCGTGGCCATGGTCGTGGCATCGGGTTGTCGATCGGGCGACCAGGGACCCCGCAGATCGGGACCGGCACCTCCGCTCCCGTCGGCGCCGTGGCACCGGGAGCACTGGGCGTTCCACAGCTCGCGACCCTCGACCAGCACGGGGTCGGCGTCGCCGGCATCGTCGACCGGAACCTCGGGCGCCTCGGAACCAGCGCAGCCACCGAGCGTCATCGCCGCCATCGCCACGAACCCGAGCACCGACGCGGGCACTCGTCGCTCGACCTGCATCGCCTTCATCCGGGGCACGATACTGATCGCATGGGAATGAACCCATTCCGCCCTCGTCGCGGTTCGCGCGTCGCCGACATCGCCTTCGTGGTCGTCGCCCTGGTGGTGTGCGCCGCGCTCGTCGCCTGGGCAGCGCTGGGATGAACGCCGACATCACCGCCACCCTCCCCGATGACGAGCTCGACGTGCGGTTCATCCAGCCCTATGCCGCCACCAAGACCTATCTGTGTCCCGGGTGCAACCAGGACATCACCCCCGGCACCGGCCACATGGTCGTCGTCCCCCACACCGATCCCGACCTTCGCCGCCACTGGCACCGCGGGTGCTGGAACCACCGCCACCGGAGGCGACCGGGACGGCGCTGAACGCAGGCCCCGCGACGGGACCGCAGCACACCCGGATGACGAGCCGGCGACCCGGAGCACGGGCCCTATGCTCCGACCATGGAGCTGGTGCTGGTACGTCACGCCGAACCCGAGTGGGTCCGGGAGGGTCTGAGCGTCGACAACCCGCCGCTCACCGACCGCGGACGCGACCAGGCCCGCCGGCTGGCCGACCGTCTGGCTCACGAGCACTTCGACGCGGTGATGGTGTCGACCATGCAGCGGGCATGCCAGACCGCTGCGCCCCTGCTCGAGGTGCTGGGGGCCGAGCCGAGGTTCGAGAACTGGCTCGAGGAGCTGCGCATGCCCGACTGGACCGGCACGCCGTCCGAGGAGGTCGACGAGCTGTTCACGCGAGCCAGAGCCCGACCCATCGAGGACCACTGGGACGGCATGGCCGGGGGCGAGAGCTTTCGAGCGTTCCACGAACGCATCACCAAGGGCCTCGAAGCGTCCCTCGCACCACTGGGAACCTTCCCGACCGACGACGACACTCCGCTCTGGGAGATCGACGACGAGGACGCCCGGGTCCTCGTCGTGGCCCACGCGGGCACCAACGCCACCATCATCGGGCACATGCTGGGCATCCAGCCACTGCCTTGGGAGTGGGAGCGGTTCGTGATGTTCCACGCCTCGTTCTCGGTGCTACGACCCATGCGGATCGGCCAGGGCTGGTCGTTCAACCTGTTCAAGCTGGGCGATGCCGAGCACCTGCCGGACCAGATGCGCACCCGCTGAGCCTGGACCAGCGCTCAAAAGGCTCCTTCGATCACCTCGACCCGGCGCCCCATCACGGCCGCGACGTCGAAGCGCACCTCGCGGGGACGCTGCACCGCCTGGTCGAGCCAGACGGCGGCCAGGCGGCGGATGCGGCGCTGCTTGGCCGGCGTCACCGCCTCGGCGGGGGAGCCGAACGCCCCCGAGCTGCGGGTCTTGACCTCGCAGAACACGACCGCTGCGCCTTTGCGGACCACGAGGTCGAGCTCGCCGTCACGGCACCGCCAGTTGCGATCGACGATGTCGTAGCCGTGGTCGAGGTACCACTCGGCGGCGCGAGCTTCACCCGCCGCGCCGAGGACCTGTCGTGCATGAGGCATCGCCGCTCCCGTCGTCGTGGGTCACCGACGACGGTACCGAGGGAGTGTGACAGCCTTCGGTGGGTGGCTCAGGTCTCGCGCTTCTCGCGGATCCTGGCCGCCTTCCCGACACGGTCGCGCATGTAGTACAGCTTGGCTCGGCGCACGTCGCCCCGGCTGACGACCTCGATCTTGGAGATGATCGGGGTGTGGAGCGGGAAGGTGCGCTCGACGCCGACGCCGAAGCTGACCTTGCGGACGGTGAAGGTCTCCTGCAGGCCTCCGCCCTGGCGGCGCAGCACGTAGCCCTGGAAGACCTGGATGCGCTCGCGGTTGCCCTCGACCACGCGGACGTGCACCTTGAGCGTGTCACCCGGCGCGAAGTCGGGGATGTCGTCGCGAAGACTGCTCTGATCGACGAGATCGGTGGGTTGCATGGTGGCGCTCCTGCGCGGGTTCGGGGAGGGCCGGCGGCGCTCACCCTGGTTGAGGCGGACTCAGCAGGATAGAGGATCGTGCCCGTCAGTCCAAAGCCGGGGTGTCGAGACCGAACTCTGCCAGCAGGACACGGTCCTCGTCACCGAGGCCGCCACGTTCGACGATGAGGTCGAGGCGCTGGTCCAGTGTACGGGCGATCGCCTGGGCCCGGCGCCAGCGGGCGACCCGTCCGTGGTCCCCGGACCGCAGGACCTCGGGCACCTCCCACCCGCGGAACTCGGCCGGACGCGTGTACTGCGGGTACTCGAGCAGCCCGTCGCTGAACGACTCCTCGCCGGCGGAGGCATCGTTGCCCATCACGCCGGGGACCAGGCGACCGACCGCCTCCAGGATCACCATGGCCGCCACCTCTCCTCCGGCCAGCACGTAGTCGCCGATGGACACCTCGTCGTCGACGAGGTGCTCGCGGATGCGGTGGTCGACGTCCTCGTAGCGGCCGCACAACAGCGAGAACCCGTCGGTGGCGGCCAGCTCGCGTGCCATCGCCTGGTCGAAGCGTTGACCGCCGGGGTCGCACAGCAGCAGGGGTCGGGGCGGCTCGACCGCCTCGACCGCAGCGAAGACCGGCTCGGGCCTGAGGACCATGCCCGCTCCCCCGCCGAAGGGCGCGTCGTCGACGCTGCGGTGCACGTCGGTGGTGTGGGCGCGCAGGTCGTGGGCCCGCACGTCGAGCAATCCCCGCTCCTGCGCCTTGCCCAACAAGCTTTGGGCGGCGAAGTCGTCGACCATGCCGGGAAAGATGGTGAACACGTCGATCCTCATGCGAGGTCCAGCCTTCCACGCGGGTGCGCACCGCTCCCAGCTCCTGCGGGACCGCTGGGCCCGTGGGCCACACGGTTCGCTGTCTCAGGTCGTCGCTGTACTGGTGCGATGGACCACGATCTCCAGCTCCTCGAGCTCGCATCGCGCCAACACGGACTCGTCACCGCGCCGCAGGCTCACAGGATGGGCCTCTCGGCGAGACAGGTTCAGGGCCGCGTTCGGCGAGGTTCGTTCGAACGGGTGTCAGCGCTGGTCCTCCGGGTGGCCGGCAGTCCGCACAGCCGCGAACAGGAGATCCTCGCCGCCGTGTGGTCGTGCGGGCCGACCGCCGTGGCCTCACACTCCACCGCCGCGTGGCTCCACCGTCTGGACGGGGCCCGACTGACGCTCCCCGCCGAGGTCACGGTCCTCCGCCCGGCGCGGGGAAACCGACAAGTCGCTCGGGTCCACGAGACGAGGGTGCTGACCAACGCCGACCGCGGCCGCTGCGGGCTGATCCCCGTCATGGCTGTGCCGCGGACGTTGGTCGCACTGGCGGCCATCGAGGCTCCCGACGCGGTCGAGGCCGCGCTCGACGGCGCGCTCCGCGACGGACTCGTCAGTCACCGGGAGATGGTCTGGCATCTCGAGCGGCTCGCCACCTCCGGACGGGCAGGGTGCGCGCTCCTCCTGTCGCTCCTCGGTGCCGAGCCGAGCTCCACTCGCCGCTGTGAGAGCTGGCTCGAGACTGAATGCCTCAGGTTGTTCCGCCGCAGCGAGTTGCCCGAACCGCAGGTGCAGCGGGTGGTGCGCGACTCGACAGGGCGGGTGCTACGTGCCGACTTCGCGTTTGCCGAGGGCCGCCTCGCCGTCGAGGTCTCGGGCCACGCCACCCATGCCACCCGTCGTCGACGCCAAGAAGACGCAGAGCGTCGGGCCGAGCTGGCGCTGCTCGGCATCGCCCACCTCGAGCTCACCTACGAGGACGTGACCGAACGCCCCGACTACGTTGTGCGGCGCGTGCGCCAGATGCTCGAGCACCTGGGCGATCTGCCGGCACAGACCACCCCCTGAGGTCGCTTCCTGCCGGCAGAACGGCGGCGACGACCGTCAAGGGACCGACTGCCGGCACAGACCACCCCCTGAGGTCGCTTCCTGCCGGCAGAACGGCGGCGGAGCGCTACCGATGCCGGTGGGGCTACAGGTCGAACAGGCCGGCCGGGGGGTCGATGGTGACGGTGCCGGCGTCGTGGTCGACCACGAAGGTGAGCGGTACCAGCGCGCCGGAGTCGAGGACCAACAGATCGTGCGCCGGGTTCGCCTGCACCGAGTCGACCCTGCCCCGTGCGGTGCCGTCGAGCTCGACCACCTCGGCACCCACCAGCTCGTGGACCCAGAGCTCGTCGGGATCGTCGAGCGCCTCGGCGAGCAGGACGGTGCCACGCAGCGCATCGGCGGCCTCACGGCCCTCGATCCCCGCGAAGGCGACGATGTGCTTGTCCTGGTGCGGGCGTGATGACTCGACCTCGAGGGTGTGGTCGCCCGCGACGAGCACCGCACCCGGCTCGACCCGTTCGAGACGGTTGGTGGTGAGCGCCACCACGACCTCGCCCCCCAGGCCGTGGGCCTTGGTGATGCGTCCGACCTCGAGGTGGTCGGTCATGGACGTGGCGTCAGTCGACGAACTCGACGTCGACATCGACGCCGTCTCGCACCGCAGCCGCCCGGACCACGGTGCGGATGGCGTTGGCGACCCGGCCACGGCGGCCGATGACCCGGCCCATGTCCCCCGGAGCCACGTGCACGTCGAGGCGCACCCGGTCGAGTCGATCGTCGTTGACCTCGACCTCGACGCCGTCGGGATCGTCGACGACTGCCTTGACGAGGTACTCGAGTACCGAGGTGGCGGTAGCCGCCGGCTTGCGGTTGGGGTCGAAGTCGTCGTCGAGATCGGCGTCGGTGTCGGTCACGAGGTCGACTCGGCTTCGGCGGGGGTCGCTTCGCCAGGACCGGCTTCGGCGGCTGGCGGCGGGGTCCCGGTCTTGAACCACTCCCAGGCCCCTGAGGCCTTGAGCAGCTTCTCGACCGTCTCGGTCGGCTGGGCACCGCTGCGGAGCCACCCGACCGCCTTCTCGTTGTCGATCTTGATCACCGAGGGATCGCGGCGGGGCTCGTAGGTGCCGAGGATCTCGATGAATCGCCCGTCGCGGGGCGACCGGGCGTCGGCGGCGACGACCCGGTAGGTCGGCTGCTTCTTCTTGCCCATCCGCATGAGGCGGAGCTTGACGGCCACGTTCGTGTCTCTTCCTGGATCGGTGTTGGGGATCGACTGCCCAGCATAGGGCGCTGGGGCGACTGGACAGTCTTGGCCAGATGTGGCCCTCAGTTCAACTTGGGGCCCTGACCCGGCACGGGGAACTGGTCGCCGAGCTGGCCGAGTCCGAGCGGGTCGTCGGGGTCGAAGCGAGGCTTCTGGGGACCCTTGGGGGTGACGCGCCCGCCCTTCTTGGCCTTCTTGTTCTTCTTGCCCTTCTTGGCTCGGCCGGGCATGCCGCCACCCATGTCCTTCATCATCGACTGCATCTGTTTGAACTGCTTGATGAGGTTGGAGACCTGATTGGGCTGGGTGCCGGAACCGTTGGCGATGCGGGTGCGCCGCGACCCGTTGATGACCTCGGGCTGCACCCGCTCCTCGGGCGTCATCGACTTGATGATGGCCTCGATGCGGGCGATCTCGCGATCGTCGATCTCGGCGTCCTTCATCTCCTTGGGGAGGCCCGGCATCATGCCCATGAGGTTCTGCAGCGGGCCCATCTTCTTGAGCTGCTGCATGGTCTCGAGGAAGTCGTCGAGGGTGAACTGCCCTTCGAGGAGCTTGGTCGCCGTCGCCTCGGCCTCCTCGACCTCGTAGGCCTCCTCGGCCTTTTCGATGAGGGTCAGCATGTCGCCCATGCCGAGGATGCGACCCGCCAGGCGATCGGGGTGGAACTGGTCGAAGTCGGCCAGCTTCTCGCCGGTCGACGCGAAGGCGATGGGGCGTCCGACGACCTCCTTGACCGACAGGGCGGCGCCGCCGCGAGCGTCGGAGTCGAGCTTGGACAGGATCACGCCGTCGAGCTCGAGGGTCTCGTGGAACGACTCGGCGACAGCGACGGCGTCCTGGCCGGTCATGGCGTCGACGACGAGGAAGGTGTAGTGCGGTTCGACTGCGTCGGAGATCTGACGGACTTGTTCCATCATCTCGGCATCGATGCCGAGACGACCGGCGGTGTCGACGATGACGACGTCGCGACCGAGCCGGCGGGCCTCGTCGAGACCTCGCTTGGCGACGTCGACGGGGTCGGTCGGCTCGGACCACACCGGAACGTCGACCTGGTCGGCCAGGGTGCGGAGCTGGTCGACCGCGGCGGGGCGCTGGAGGTCGGCCCCGATGAGCAACGGGTTGCGCCCCTGCTGTTTGAACCAGCGCGCCAGCTTGGCCGTGGCCGTGGTCTTGCCCGCGCCCTGCAGTCCGGCCATGAGGACCACCGTCGGCGGCTTCGACGCGTAGGTGATCTTCATGGTCTCGCCGCCGAGGGTCTCGATGAGCTCCTCGTGGACGATCTTGACGACCTGCTGGGCCGGGGTGAGGCTCTTGCTCAGCTCCTCGCCGGTGCAGCGCTCGCGGATGCGGTTGACCATGCCGCGGGCGACGCGAACGTTGACGTCGGCCTCGAGCAGGGCGACCCGGATCTCGCGGAGGACCTCGTCGATGTCGGCGTCGCCGAGGCGACCCTTGCCCCGCAGGCGTTTGAAGATTCCGTCGAATCGGTCAGAGAGTGCGTCGAACATGCAGGAGCCGATGCTACCGGACGGTCAGGACCCTTCGACCACCGCGCGGGTTCGCGCACGGTGCCAATGGATCAGGCCGACACCTCTTCGGTGGACTCGGAGGCATCGGCAGCCTCGGGATCGTCGGTCTGGATGCCGGTGGCGGTGCCCTGGTCGGCGTCGCCGCCGATGGTGACGTTGTTGAGCACCGACACCACCCCGCGGACCGCCTTGGCGGCATCTTCGAGGTCGGAGCGGCCGGTGTCGTGGGGGGCCTCGCCGGCAAGGGTGACCACACCGTCGGTGACCGAGACCTCGGGTTGGGGAAGGTGCCAGGTTCGGGTGCTCGATGCCAGCTCGGTACGCACCTGGGCGGTGAGCGTCTCATCGTCGATCGGGCCCGACGGTGTGCCCGAGGCCAGGTCGCGGGCCTGTTCGACGAGCTGGCGGCCGGTGGGGGTCGAGGTGAAGAACCAGCCGAGCCCCAACCCCGCGGCGAAGGAGATCACGCTGCTGCGCATGGCCATGCGGGAGGTGAGGAAGGTGGTCTTCACCGAGAGCTTGAACAGGCCCAGTGCTGCCTTGATCGGCAGGATGATCGCCGCCGCCACCAGGCGAAACGGCAACGTGATGAGGAATTTGATCGCACCCACGGCCAGCTCCTTGTCGAGATCGTGTTCCCCCGGACTATCACGAGACCGCCCGAATCGAAACCCCCAGGGGAGTTTGAGGCTAGTCGGTGGCGAAGAGCGCTTCGACGAACTCGTCCGGATCGAAGTCGATCAGGTCGGCAACGGTCTCGCCGACGCCGACCAGCTTGACCGGGATGCCGAGCTCGGCCTGGATGCTCACCACGATGCCACCACGTGCCGATCCGTCCAGCTTGGTGAGCACCACCCCGGTGACGTCGGCGGCGTCGGCGAACTGCTTGGCCTGCATGAGCCCGTTCTGGCCGGTGGTGGCATCGATGACCAGGAGCACCTCGGCGACCTGTCCGGGTTCGCGGTCGGCGATGCGACGCACCTTGGCCAACTCTTCCATGAGGTTCACCTTGGTGTGGAGCCGGCCGGCGGTGTCGGCCAGCACCAGGTCGTGACCCCGGGATGCGGCCCGCTGCACGCCATCGAAGATGACCGAGCTGGGGTCGCCGCCCTCGGCACCGCGGACGAAGTCGGCACCGGTGCGCTCGGCCCAGGTCTCGAGCTGTTCGGCGGCCGCCGCCCGGAAGGTGTCGCCGGCCGCGACCAACGCTCTGCGTCCTTCACCCGCCTCGCGCGACGACAGCTTGCCGATCGTCGTGGTCTTGCCGGCACCGTTGACCCCGACGATGAGCCACACCGGGACCCGACCTTCGTCGACGGTTCGGCTGAGGGTGCGGTCGTAGGCACCGATTTGGACCTTCATCTCCTGCTTGAGGGCGTCGAGCAGGGCGGCGGGCTCGGTGATCGACTCGTCGGCCACGCGCTCGCGCAGGTGGTCGATGAGGGTCATGGTTGCTGCCACGCCGACATCGGCGCGCAGCAGGGCCTCTTCGATCTCCTCCCAGGTCTCCTCGTCGATCCCGGATCGACCCAGGATCGAGCCGACGTACCCGCTGAAGGTGGAACGAGCCTTGCCGAGACGGTCGCGCAGACGTGGTGGCGCCTCGACGACCGGCGTGTGGTCGACCAGGTCGGGAGCGGCGGTGTCGGGAGGGGCCTCGGCCACGGCGGTGCCAGCGGCACCGGAGCCGGTCCGGTCGACCGAACGGGTGGGCGGCGGTTCGAGCTCGGGGCCGCGGCGACGCCGGGTGGTGACGACGAACGCGGCGGTGGCCCCGACCACGACCAGCAGGGCGATGATGATGATGAGCAGCTCAGCCATGACCCGTTGAGCCTACTGATCGGCGCGCACGACCCCGGCACCGCGGACCGTCACGTCGGTGCGGTCACAGCTCGGAGATGGTGAGCACCACATCGAGGTCGATGTCGGAACCGTCGCGCACCACCGTGACCGTGACCGGGGTGCCGGGGTCGAGCGCGAGGATGCTGGCCCGGAGGTCGCGAACCCCACGAATCGGCTGGCCGTCGATGGACACGATGAGGTCACCGACCTCGATGCCGGCGTCATCTGCGGGCGTACCGGGGGTGACCTGCTGGACCAGCGCGCCGGGCCGTCCCTCGACCGCTTCTCGGACCGACACCCCGAGGAAGCCGGACTGGATCGGCTCGCCGTCGATGAGCCGATCGGCGACCGAGATCGCGAGGTCGATCGGGATGGCGAAGCCGACGCCCTCGTTGCCGCCACCCTGGGTGCGGATGGCGTCGTTGATCCCGATGACCCGGCCGTGTCGGTCGGCCAGGGCACCACCGGAGTTGCCGGGGTTGATCGAGGCGTCGGTCTGGATCATCCCGACCAGGTAGGTGGCCTCGGTCTCGACCGGCCGGTCGAGCGCCGAGACGATCCCGGAGGTGACCGTCTGCTCGAGGCCGAAGGGGCTGCCGACCGCGACCGCCATCTGACCGACCGCGATGTCGGCGTCGACGCCGAGGACGGCAGGAACCAGTCCGGGGCGAGGATCGATGGCGACGACCCCGACGTCGGTCTCGGGGTGGGTGCCGACGATGCTCGCCTCGACCATGGTGCCGTCGGCCAGGCGGACCCGAACCGCGTTGGCCCCCTGGATGACGTGGGCGGCGGTGACGATGTGACCCTCGTCGTCCATGATGATCCCCGACCCCAAGCCGAAGTCGGTGTCGATCTGGACCACCGACGGCGCCACCGCCTCGGCCACCGCCGCCACCGGCTCGACCACGTCGTCGGGGACGATGCCAGCCTCGCCGCCGTCGTCGACCGGGACCGTCTCGGATTCGGACGCGGCCGGGGACTCGGCCTGCTCGGTCGACTCGCGCTCGGACAGCGCCCACCCCGCGAGCGCACCACCGCCGACGAGGGCGATCGCGGCGAGCACCACCAGGGGCAACACCCACCATGGAGCCCGAGCACGGGGTTCCGGCTGGGCGCTCGGTGGGGTCGATGGTGGCGCCGGCGTGGTCGATGACGCGCCCCACTGGGCGCGGGGAGGGGCGGGAGGCGCTGGGGGCGGCGGCGCAGGCGACGGCGGTGGGGTGGATGCACCCGGCCATCTCGACGTCTCCGGCGGGGGGACGGGGGGCGGCGACAGGCCGCCCGACTGGGGGCTGTTCGGCGTGGTCGCGGCGTCGCTGGAGAACGGGTCGTCGGCCTGGACCGTGGTGTCGTCGGAGGACGAGGGGAGCGATGTCTCAGGAGCCTCGTCGGGCGCCTGGTCGGAATCGGTGTCGTCGGCGACACCGGGTTCTGGCTCATGGGGGGTGGTGGACACGCGACCTCCTTGCCCTGCGCAGGCTATCGGCGAACCCCGAGGGCGTGACCGCGCGCTCAGGCCGGCGACGACACGCGTTCGGACACGACCCGGGAGGAGCCGCCGGGCACCATGGTGACCCCGTAGAGGCAGTCGGCTGCCTCCATGGTGCGCTTCTGGTGGCTGACGATGAGCAGCTGGGCCTCGGTCCGGAACTCGTGCAACAGGCCGAGGAAGCGGTGGAGGTTCACGTCGTCGAGCGCGGCCTCGACCTCGTCCATCACGTAGAAGGGGCTGGGCCGGCTGCGGAAGACCGCGAACAGGAACGCCAGCGCGGTGAGCGAACGCTCGCCGCCGGAGAGCAGCGAGAGCTTCTTGACGTTCTTCCCCGATGGCTTGGCCTCGACCTCGATGCCGGTGGCCAGCATGTCGTCGGGTTCGGTGAGGCGGAGCCGTCCGGTGCCGCCGGGGAACAGCGTCTCGAACAGCTGGGCGAAGTTGGCCGCGACATCGGCATACGCGTCCGAGAAGATGTCGACGATCTCGGCGTCGATGGCACGGATCACCTTGGCCAGGTCACGGCGGGTGGACTTGACGTCGTCGAGCTGTTCCTCGAGGAACGTGTGGCGCTCCTGCAGCGCCTCGTACTCCTCGAGCGCCAGCGGGTTGATCGGGCCCATCAGCCGAAGCTCGCGCTCGAGCTCGCGCACCCGGGCCGCGGCGGTGACACCGTCGGCGAGCGGAGGGCACTCGGCCTCGATGGCAGCATCGGGATCGACGTCGAGGTCGCGACGCAGGGTCTCGACCGCGGTCTCGATCCGCACCTTGGTCTCGGCGTCGGCCATCTCGATGCGGCTGATCCGCTCGCGGGTCTCCTCCAGCGCCTGCTCGACCCCGGCGCGCTCACGGCGGGTGGCGTCGAGATCGGTGGCCACGGATCGGACGGCATCGGACTGCTCCTTGCGAAGCTCGTGGAGCCGCACGAGCTGGGTCTCGACGAGGTCGAGACGCTCGGCGACCAGACCGGCGAGCCGGGTGGTGGCGGTGGCCCGGCGATCCATCTCGTGCTTGCGGGCGTTGGCCTCGTCGCGCTCGTGCTGGTCGCGGTCGAGCCGGTCGGTGATCTCGGCCCGGCGTTGGGTGAGCACCGAGCGTCGCTGCGCCAGACCCGCGGCGGCCACGTCGAGCTCGTGGCGGGTCGCGGCCAACGCCGTGGTGCGCTCGTCGAGACGGCTGCGGGCCTCGGCCAGGGCGCGACCTTGCTCGACCCGCTGGGCCTCTTCGTCCTCGAGGACCGGCAGGATCGCGGCCAGCTCGTCGCGACGGGCGGCTTCGCGCTCGAGGCGGGCGACCTGGTCGCGACGCTGGTTGTCGAGCGCCTCCCGCTGGGTGGTGGCGTCTCGCCGTTCGGTCTCGACGCGCTGGAGCCCGTCGCTGGCCGCGCTGACGGTGGCGTCGTTGGCGTCGAGCTCCTTGGCGACGGCGCGCTCGGCGTCGCGGGCGACGGCGAGCGCGGCGTCGGCAGCGTCGACGGCCGACCCGGCCCGCTCGACCTCGGTCGCGGCGGACTCGGCGTTGGCGGTGGCTTCGTCGAGCGCGGCGCGGGTGGCGCCCGACCCGGCCATGCCGATGCGCCAACCGGTGGCACTGAATCGGTCGCCGTCGCGGGTGACGACCACGGCCTGGGGGTTGGCGATGGCCAGGTCGACCGCCGCCTCCCAGCCGGTGTCGACCACGACCGCGCGCCCGAGGAGGTGATCGAGCAGCGCCTCGACGTCGCGGTTGTCCGAGCGCACGTGGGACCGCACCGGCTGGCCGACGGCGACCGGGGCCGTGGTCGCCGCGGCGGGGACCGCGGCCCCGAGTGCGAGCACCGCGCCCCGGGCCTGACCGTGGTGGAGGGCTTCGAGGGCCCGACGGCCGGCGTCGAGACCGTCGACGACCACCGCGGTGAGCGCGTCGCCCACGGCGGCCTCGAACGCGGCTTCCCACCCCTGGTCGACCTCGACGACGTCGAGGAGCGTGCCCACCACGCCGGCGATGTCGGCCAAGCGTTCGGCGCCGGCCCTGGCTCTGGCCTCGTCGAGGGCGAGCGACAACGCCTCGGCGCGGGCGGTCCAGCGGTGGCGTTCGGCCTCGGCGTCGCGGCGGGCGGTCGTGGCCCGCTCGAGCGTTTCCTCGGCCTCGGTCCGGCGTCGCTCGGCGTCGTCGAGGCGAGCGACGATGGGCTCCTCGGCGTCGGTGGCCGCCGACAGCTGCTCGCGGAGCCGCGCCGCCTCGGCGTCGAGCTCGGATGCTCGTTGGGTGAGACGGGCCAGGCTCTGGTCGAGGTGGGCGAGGTCGGCCTCGCCCTGCTGGATCGATCCGTTGAGCCCCGACAGCTCGCCCCTGACCTCGGCGGCACGGCCCGACGGCTCGGCGACTCCGTCGCCCCAGTCGGTGTCGAAGCGCTCGCGGTCGGCGGCGAGCCTGGTCTCTTGGTCGGCGAGGTCGTCGAGCTGGGGTTGCAGGGAACGTTCGGCCTCGTCGACCTGGGCCAGCTCGTGGTCGAGGCGAGCGGCTTCGGATTCGAGGTTGGCGATCACGGTGTGGTCGACCATCGCGGTGCGTTCGCGATCGATTCCCCGGGTGCGCTCGAGCAGCACCGCGTGCAGGCCACGAGCCCGCTCTCGCAGCGACTCGAAGCGCGCCAGGTCGTTGCCGAGGTCGTCGCCGCCGGCGGCGGTGAGTCGAGCCTCGGCCGCCATGACCTCGGTGTCGAGACGAGACAGGGTGCTGCGGTGCTGTCGCTCGGCCTCGGCCAGCTCGGCACGGGTGGCGGCATCGGCGTCGAGCTTGGCTCGCAGGGTGGCCAGCTCGCGTCCGGCCACGTGCACCTGCAGCGCGTGCAGCTCGGCCACGACGTCACCGTGGCGTCGGGCAGCGTCGGCCTGACGCTCGAGGGGTCGCAGCTGACGACGGACCTCGCGCAGCAGGTCCTGGATGCGCAACAGGTTGCCCTCGGTGGAGGACAGCCGGCGTTCGGCCTTCTCCTTGCGGCGCCGGTACTTCAACACACCGGCCGCCTCTTCGATGATGAAGCGCCGGTCCTCGGGTCGGGCGTTGAGCACGCCGTCGATCTGTCCCTGGGACACGATCACGTGCTGTTGACGGCCGACCCCGCTGTCGGAGAGGAGCTCTTGGATGTCGAGGAGCCGGCAGGGGACACCGTTGATGGCGTACTCGCTCTCGCCGGTGCGGAACAGGATGCGGGTGAGGGTGACCTCGGTGAAGTCGATCGGCAGCACCCCGGCGGTGTTGTCGATGGTGAGCGACACCTCGGCCCGCCCGAGGGCGGACCGCTTGGTGGTGCCGGCGAAGATGACGTCGTCCATCTTCTGGGATCGCACCGAGCTGGGTGCCTGGGCCCCGAGCACCCAGGCGATGGCGTCGACGACGTTGGACTTGCCGCTGCCGTTGGGGCCGACCACGACGGTGATACCGGTCTCGAGGTCGAGCGAGGTGGTCTCGGCGAAGGACTTGAAGCCCTTCAGGGTCAGGTTCTTGAGGAACACTCGGTCTCCGGACCTGATGCCGGCGTACCGGCGACGTGACGGGTGATGGCCCCGAGGCTAGCGCCGACCGCGACCCGCCTCGGTGACCACCCGGCGCAGGGACGAGCGCGGCCACAGGGGTGGGCGGGGATCAGACCTGGCACTCCTCGCACATGTAGGTGGTGGTGCTGCCGGAACGAACCTTGACGATCGGCACCCGACACCGACGGCAGGCCAGCTTCTCGCGTCGGAACACCTTCACGTGCTGTTGGTACTCGCCGGACTTGCCGTGCAGATCGACATAGGAGTCGCCCTCGAGCGAGGTGCCGCGGTACTTGATGGCATCGTGCAGGGTCTCGACCAGCGCCCGGTAGAGACGGCGGATCTCCTGGGTGGTGAGCGACCCGGCCACGCGGTCGGGGCGAAGACCCGCGGCGAAGAGGATCTCGTCGACATAGAGGTCGCCGAGGCCGGCGAGCACGGTCTGGTCGAGCAGGAAGGCCTTGAGCTTGACCTTCTGGCCGCGCAGCATCTCGGCGAAGAGGGTCCACGACACCGGTGTCTCGACCGGATCGAGCCCGAGCGTGCCGAGCCCGGGAAGCTCCGAGGCGAGGTCGTCGGCGGCGATGACCGACATGGAGAGGGTGCCGCTGCGGTCGCCGAAGCGGAGCTGGCCGCCCTGGGTGAAGGCCATGATGACCTGGGTGTCGGGGTCGACCGGCTCCTTGGGAGTCGTCTTTCGTATCCATCCGCCGCTGCCGAGGTCGACGACCAACACCTCGCCCGAGTCGAGGGCGAACAACAAGATCAGTCCCTTGCGGCTGACACCTCTGATCTTGGCGCCCTCGAGCTTGGAGCCGAAGTGCTTCTTGTTCGGGTGTCCGGTGATGGCGCCCATGGTTCCGGGCACCTCCACCGACTTGACGCGCTTGGTCGAGATTTCCTTGTCGAGCTCCCGCCGGATGGTCTCGACTTCCGGTAGCTCACGCATCGGTGTCGCGCTCCCCTCGTTCGTTGGTGTCATCAGGGGCGATGCCCGCGGCCAGCGCGGCGAAGGCCACGCCGGCGGCGGCCTGCTCCGCCTCTTTCTTGGATCGACCCTGACCGTGGCCCCACACCTGCCCGCCGATGCGGACCTCGGCCCTGAACACCTTGGCATGATCGGGCCCGCGACCGACCACGTCGTAGACGGGCGCCTGGTTGTCGAACCGCATGGCCGCCAGTTCCTGGAGCCTGGTCTTGAAGTCGCCGTGTCCGGCCAGATCGTGCGACACCGGGATGTGGGACCCGATGGTCTCGATGACGACCTCGCGTGCCGCGGCCCATCCTCCGTCGAGGTAGACGGCGCCGAACACCGCCTCGAGGGCATCGGCGAGGATCGACGGTCGTGACCGGCCACCGGCTCCCTCCTCGCCCTTGCCGAGGCGAACCGCCTCTCCGAGCCCCAGGTCGAGACCGGCCTCGGCCAGGGTGGCGGCGCTGACCGCGGCCGCGCGGATCGGTGCCAGCTCGCCCTCGGGCCGGTCGGGCCAGCGCTGGTAGAGGTGCTCGGTGACCGCCAGCCCGAGGACGGCGTCGCCGAGGAACTCGAGACGTTCGTTGGACTCGGTGCCCGGGTGCTCGGCGCACCAGCTCCGGTGGGTCAGCGCCAGCTCGAGGAGCGCGCCGTCCCGGAACCGGTAGCGGAGCCGGTCGAGCAACCAGTCGAGGTCGGGTGCAGAGATCAGCGGCTAGCCCACTCGGGAGTGGATGTAGTCGACGGCGTCGCGGACCGTCTTGAGATCTTCGAGGTCTTCGTCGTCGATGCGGAACCCCACCGTGCGCTCGCCGAGCTCCTCCTCGAGCGCCTCGACCAGCTCGATGAGCGCGAGCGAGTCGGCTTCGAGGTCGTCGGCGAACGACTGGCCCTCGGCGATGGTGGAGGGGTCGATCTCCAGGATGTCGGCCAGGCGGTCGCGGATCAGCTCGAAGATCTCGTCACGACCGATCGGACCGTGTTCGACATGGGTCTCTGCTGGCACTCGGTGATACTCCCCGGGTCATCGGATGGGCATGACGCGGGGGATGGTAGCCCACGCGCCCTTGTGAGGTTGTGATTCGGCGGGACCGGGGCTGGTCGTGCCCTCAGGACCGGGCGACAGCGGTGCGGATCGACTCGACGAGGCCGGCCTGGACCATCTCGGCGGCGGTGCCCACGGCGTTGCGCATGGCCAGGGCCGAGGACGAACCGTGGCTGATGATGCACACGCCGTCGACACCGAGCATCAGCGCCCCGCCGGTGTTCTCGGGATCGAGCTGGGCATAGAGCGGCGAAAGCGCCGGCATGAGCGTGCTCGCGGCGTCGCGGGCCTCGTCGCTGGAGTCGAAGACACCGAGCAGCGCGCCGATGAGGGCCCGCATGCCACCCTCGAGCGACTTCAGGGTGACGTTGCCGGTGAAGCCGTCGGTGACGCACACGTCGGCGACCGACGCCATGAGGTCGCGCCCCTCGATGTTGCCGATGAACTGGGCCCCGAGGGCGTCCCAGTCGATGTCGACCAGCAGCTTGTGGGCATCTTTGACGAGCGCGTTGCCCTTGGTGGGCTCCTCGCCGATCGACAGCAGTCCCACCTTCGGGCACTCGACCCCGTAGCGGTCGCGGGAGTAGATGGCCCCCATCAGGGCGAACTGGACGAGCCACTCGGGCTGGCACTCGGAGTTGGCTCCCGCATCGAGCAGCACGCACGGCGCGCCGACGGGGTCGGGGATGGGGGTGGCGATGGCGGGGCGGGCGACGCCTCTGATCCGGCCCATGCGCAAGAGCGCGCTGGCCATGGTGGCGCCGGTGTTTCCGGCACTGACCATGGCTGAGGCCTTGCCGTCGCGCACCGCCTCGGCGGCACGCACCAGCGAGGAGTCCTTCATGCGCCGCACGCTGCCGCTCGGGTCGGCATCCATGGGGATCACCTCGGATGCCTCGATCACCTCGAGGGGACCGGGGTCGCGGATCTGGTCGGATCGCCCGACGAGCACGACGGGGATGCCGTCCTCCTCCTGGGCCTGGCGGGCACCGGCGACGATCTGATCCGGGGCGTGGTCGCCCCCCATGGCGTCGACTGCGATGGGCAGCACCTGGCGGACCTAGTCGACCTCGATGGCCTGGCGGCCCTTGTACCAGCCGCAGGCGCCGCACACGACGTGGGGCAGCTTCGCTGCGCCGCACCGGGGGCAGACGCTGCGCGACGGGGCGTCGAGCTTCCAGGCCGACGCCCGGCGGCTGCGGCTCTTGGCCTTGGAGGTCTTCTTCTTGGGGACAGCCATCTCGATGATCCTCAGGCACAGGGGCGGAAGCAGGCGGGCTCCCGCGGGGACGAACGTGGACGCCTCCGGCCGGTGGCCGGGCACAAGGAGGAGATGATAGCGGCCCAGGCCTCGCTGCGTCGAAGCCGCCGGCCCCCGCTCGGGCTCGGTGGGGGTCTCAGTCGTCGAAGCGGAGCTCGTCGAGGGCGGCCCAGCGGGGATCGGCCAGCCGGGACGGCGCGCCGTCGGGCTCGGCTTCGGGGTGCGCGTCGTCGGAAGGCTGGGCGGGGAAGTCGTCGGGGGCGGGGCCCCGACAGGTCTCGCTGCACAACGGCGCCAGCGGCAGCGCGAGCAGCAGCGACTCTCGCGCCGCAGCACCCAGATCGATCTCGTCGCCCTCGATGGGCCACACCTCGTCGTCGAGCGGCACCCGGGAGAACACCTCGTGCACATCGGACTCGAGCTCACCCTCGATGGGGTCCAGACAACGTCGACAGGTTCCGTGCCACCGGGCGGTCACGGTTCCGGTGAGGGTGAGGGTGCCGGGATCAGCGGTGGATTCGACCGTGAGATCGAGCGACGCGACGGTCCCAGCGTCGATGACCGAGCCCGAGACCTCGAGCGCCTCCACCGGGAGCTCGCGCTCGACGTGTCGGCGAGTGCCGGGACGCTGGAGCAGATCGCCGACCCCGAGGCGCAGCTCGCGCCCCTCGGTCATCGCTGATCCTGGTCGAAGAACACCGTGGTGGGTCCTGCCTCCTCCCCGCCGCGGTCTTCTTCCCCACCACCGTCTTCGGTCGCCTCGGCCGGGTCGGGGTCGTCGCTGAGGCCGGGACCCCCGAGCTTCGCGGTGCCCTGCAGCTTGGACCTGCCCTCGGCGACGGTGCGGGCGGTGCGTTCGAGGACGATCTCGAAGCTGGCCAGGCGCTGATCGCAGAAGTCCTCGATCTCGTGGCGCATGGCGCGGGCGTCGGCCTCGGCCTTGTCGACGACCTGGCGGGCCCGCGCCTCGGCGGCCTTGACGACCTCGGTTCGCTGCACCATCGCTCCGGCTCGGGCGCGAGCCTGTTCGATGATCTCCTCGCCCTCGCGACGGGCCTGGGCCAGGAAGTCGGCGCGCTCCTTGAGCAGCCAACGGGCGGCGCGCAGCTCCTCGGGGAGCCGGTCGACGGCGTCGTTGAGCATCTCGAGGATCTCGTCGCGGTTGACCATGACCGAGGTGGACAGCGGCATGGGGCGAGCCGAGCCGATGATGTCGGCCACGCGGCGAAGCATGGTCTCGGCCTCCATGGGCGGCTGGCCCGCCGGAAGGTCGGAGATGGGCTCGAGGTCGCTCGGTCGGTCGGTCATCGGTCGTCGCTCCACCGACCCTTCATGCGCTCGATCACCGCGGGCGGGACCATCGATGCGATGTCACCCCCGAAGCGGGCGATCTCGCGGATGAGGCGCGAGGCGAGGAAGGAGTGCTCCGATGCCGAGGGGATGAACAGGGTGTCGACCCCCGAGATGGCCTGGTTCATCTGGGCCATCTGCAGTTCGCTCTCGAAGTCCGACACCGCGCGCAGGCCCTTGACGATGAAATCGGCCTCCACCTCCCGGGCCAGGTCGACCACGAGGCTGGAGAACATGGTGACCCGCACGTTGTCGAGGTGGGCGAAGACCTCCTTGATCATCGCCTCGCGCTCGGAGAGGCTGAAGAGCGGCTCGCCCTTCTGGGGGTTGCGCATCGCGGCGACGATCACCTCGTCGAACAGGCGCGATGCCGTCTCGACGATCTCGAGGTGTCCGTTGTGGACGGGATCGAACGAGCCGGGGTACAAGACGACGGCCACAGCTGGCTACTCCGGGGGGTGGGGAGCGGATCGGGACAAGATGGTGACCACGGTAGCCCCGTAGCGCTTCTGACGAACCAACTCCCAGCCCGGAGGCGCCGCCACCCCGCGGTCGGACTCGCAGACCACCAGCGGGGCGGCACTGGCCTCGAGGAGCTCGTCCCACCGGTCGAACCGGTACGGGGGGTCGCACAGCATGAGATCGGCCGGCAATGCGTGGCCGAGGTAGGCGAAGGCGTCGGAGGGCACCACCTCGGCCCGGTCGGCGAACCCCAACGACTCGAGGTTCGCCTCGATCGCGGCCCGGGCCCGACGATCGTGTTCGACGAAACGCACCCGCGCGGCGCCTCTCGACAGCGCCTCGAGGCCCAGGGCACCGCTGCCCGCGAACAGGTCGACCACGGTGGATCCCGCGACGGCACCGAGCGAGCCGAGGGCGTTGAACAGCGCCTCGCGGACCCGGTCGGTCGTCGGACGGGTGTCGAGTCCGGTGGGTGCGCCGATGCGACGGCCACGGGCGACCCCGGCGACGATCCTCACCCGAGGGACGGTAGCGGCCCGGGCCGGGGACGGAGGAGGACCACGAGCAGGGCGCCGCGGACGGCGGCGTCGACCACCCACACGGCGAGGGCGACGCCGGAGAAGGTCCACCAGCCCACGACGAGGGCGGCCGCGGCCACGTTGCCGGCGAGCAACGACACCCACGAACGGGTGATGGCGAAGCCCCGGGCCTGGGAGCGGTGGTCGCGACCCCGCATGATCGGCCCCAGGTAGGCGAGGGCTCCGACCACGAGCTGGGCGATGCCACCGACGGCGAGCACGAGCCACAGGCGCCGGGGCAGCGGGTTCGATCCGAGGGCCTCGGCGGCCGCCCACCCGAGGGCGATCGCCCACCACACGAGGGCGGCCACCAGCTGGGCGAGTCGCGGTCCGGCCCACCGCCACTGACGCACCCCCAGACGGGGAAGCATCGCGACGGTGGCAACCATCGCCACCGCCGCGGCGGCGAGGCCGGCCGCGGCGATCGGTGTCCAGCGGCCCGCCTGGCCGACCGCAGCCGTCGCCACCCCGGCCCCCAGCAGACCGAGTGCAGCTCGGGCACGACCGGGCCGGTAGCGGGGCGACATCCGCGTGCGGGCCTCGGTGGCGAAGAACGTGGGGAGGGTGGCCGCGACGACCACGCCGACCAGACCGAACACGTTGATGAGGGTGTGGGCATCGCGTGCCGCGACCGGTTCGAGCGAACCGTCGAGGGCGAGGAGCAGGCCGAGCCCGCTCCCGGCCAGACCGAGGGCGATGGCCAGGAGGTAGCCGTCGATCGACGGGAGGAAGCGCTCGATCACCGCGGTGCGACGGATCCGGACGAGCAGGAGCGCGAGCAGGGCGAGCGCGGTCAGGATCGCCGCTCCCCCGGCGGCCACGACCCATGGCGTGGACCCCATCTCCTGCCCGACGACCAAGGCGACGACACCGGTGGCCAGAAGCCACCGTTGCGTGCTGACCAGTCGGGTCGGCGGCGGCGTCGCGGCCGACCAGGTGATGGCGAAGAGCTGGGTCGTTGCCGAGATCGCGCTCAGGACCCCGCCGAGCAACAGGAGGTGCAGTGCCATCCACCACCGCTGGGACCCCGCGGCGAGGGCGACCACTGCGGCGGCGACCACGAAGAGTGCGGCCAGACCCAGGGTGGGCCCGGCCTGCCGGTGGGCCGTGGTGACCCGTCCCGGCGCGCCCTTGGGACGGCCTGAAGGATCGGGACTCTCGGCCCTGGTGGCCTTCTCTGTCATCAGCTAGAACTATGCCATGCCCGACATCCAGCAGCAGGCCCGAGCACTCGGCGATCCCACCCGCCACGGCATCTTCCGTTACCTGGCCGATGCGGAGCGACCCGTCGGGGTGGCAGAGCTCACCGCGCACTTCGGGCTCAACCACAACGCCATCCGTCAGCACCTGGCCAAGCTCGACGACGCCGGCCTGGTGGTGAGATCGGTCGCACGCCATGACGGGCCCGGCCGCCCTCCGCTGGTCTTCGAGGTCGATCCCACCGCCGGAAGTCGCTGGGACGTGACCGGCCCCTACGAGCGGTTGGCCCGCTGGCTGGCCGAGATCATCCGTACCGGGGACAGTCCCCGGGAGGTGGGTCGCCGGGCCGGTGCCAGCCAGGTGCTGGTGGGCACCGAGGCGCCCGACGGCCTGGGCGAGCTGGTCGATCAGATGACCCGGCAGGGCTTCGATCCCACCCTCGACGACCGGCCCGGGGGGCTCGACGTGGTGCTGCAGAGCTGCCCGTACGAAAGCACCGCGCTCGCCGACCCCGACACGATCTGCAACCTGCACCTGGGGTTCGCCGAGGGCGTCGCCGAGCGCGTGGGTGGCATCGCCATCGGCGGCCTGCACCCCCACGACCCTCGCCAGGCGCGCTGTCGGCTCCGGGTCCGGACCGGCTCGGAGGAAGCAGGCCGATAGACGGCCGCCGATTCGGGACCTTCGGCCCTTCCGGCCGAATCAGCAGTTCTTCCAGACTTCACTAGAAGAACCTCTGATAGGAGAACCCGATGACCGCACCCTCCACCTCCTCCCGCGACGCGTGGCCGATCGTGACCGCAACGCTGGCCGTGTTCGCGCTGATCGTCGCCGGCATCGCGCTCGTGGCCAACACCAACGACGGCACCACGACCGAGACGGCGGCCGCCGCCGGCTATGACGGACCGGCCCTCGAGGTGGACGTCGAGCTGGGCGATCTCTACATCGAACCCGCCGTCGTCGAGGTCGAGGCCGGTCGTCCCCTCGTGCTGCACGTGACCAATGCCGGGGCGATGGCCCACGACCTCGCGCTGGAGAACGGCGAGGCCACCGCCATGCTCGATCCCGGCGAGTCCGAGACCCTCGAGGTGGCCGGTCTGTCGCAATCCACCGTCGGGTGGTGCACCGTGGCCGGCCACCGCGAGTCGGGCATGGAGATGACCTTCGAGGTGTCGGGCGGCGACGGCACCTCCACCGCGCCGGTCGGCGCGACGGCCGACGATGCAGGCGATGACGGGGGCGATCACGCCACGCTGGGGGCCAACCCCGAGTGGGACGGCGAGTTCACCCCGTTCGATCCGGCGCTGGAACCCGCACCCGGTGGTACCGAGCACGAGATCACCCTGCGGGCGACCGAGACCCAGATGGAGGTGGCCCCGGGGGTGTTCCAGGAGGTCTGGACCTTCGACGACCAGGTGCCCGGCCCGATCCTGCGGGGCTCGGTCGGCGACCTGTTCACCGTGACCCTGGTCAACGACGGCGAGATCGGCCACTCGATCGACTTCCACGCCTCCAAGGTCGCCTGGAACGACGAGATGCGCACCATCGCCCCGGGCGAGTCGCTCGTCTACCAGTTCCAGGCCGACCACGCCGGGATCTTCATGTACCACTGCGGTACGGCCCCCACGCTGCACCACATCGGCAACGGCATGTTCGGGGCCATCATCATCGATCCGCCCGAGCTGCCCGAGGTCGATCGTGAGTACGTGTTCGTCCAGAGCGAATGGTACCTCGGCCCCGACGGCGCCCCCGGCGATCTGAACAAGATGACCGACGACAACTGGGACCTGGTGGTCTTCAACGGCCGCTGGAACCAGTACGCCCACCAACCGATCCGGGTGGAGACGGGCGAGTCGATCCGGGCCTGGGTGCTCGATGCCGGGCCGTCGGAGAACTCCTCGTTCCACATCGTCGGCACGATCTTCGACACCGTCTACAAGGAAGGCGCATATCAACTCCAGCCCGGCCCCGGACAGGGAGGCGCCCAGGCGCTCGATCTCCAACCGGCACAGGGCGGGTTCGTCGAGTTCGACTTCGCCGAGGACGGGCTCTACCCGATCGTGACCCACAAGTTCTCCAACGTGGGCAAGGGTGCGCTGGGCTTGTTCCAGGCCGGCGAGGTCGAACCCGCCGAGGACGCTGCCCACTGACCGATAAGGTCACCCGCATGGAACCCGAGGCGACCATCGACTGCATCGACTGTGGCGGGACGTGTCACCTGATCACTCCCCCGCCCGAGGAACGACGGTGGCAGCCGGGCGACGTCGCGGTCTACCGCTGCGAGGACTGCAACGACCGCTGGGACCTGATCCTGCCCGACGAGGACGACCTGCGCGGCGACCGGTGGGAGCCCGACCAGATCTGATCGCCGCCGCGATGGGTCGCCGACGCGCTCTGTGGGCGCGAAGGTGCTGCACCACGACACGTTCGCGCCCGGAGAGCTCTTGCAGCCATCAGCTGTCGAGGCCTGCTCGTCGTCGCAGCCACCGCCACTGCAGGTAGCGGCGGCCGACCGCGGCCATGTAGGTGAGCCCCAGCGCGCCGACGAACGAGCCGACGAACCAGTTCCAGAACAGGATCATCAACAACCCGACCCAGAACACGGCGAAGCCGAGCATCGAGTCGATGATCAGGATCGAGCGCCAGTTGCTGGCGTAGATCGCGGGGTTGGCCCACTTGCCGGTGGGCTCGAACTCCTCGTCGCCGTCGTCGCCGGGGCCTTGGGCTCGATCGGGGTCGGTCATGACTTGAGCAGGTACTCCGAGGTGTCGTCGTCGCCGAGGAACAGCTCGAGCTCGGCCGCCAGACCACGGTGGGCGTCATCGACCAGCTCGGGATCGTCGTCGACCATCTCGATGGCGATCGCTCGGGCCCGCTCCACCCAGTCTCGGTCGCGGCGCAGCGACGCCAGCTTGAGGTCGTTGCGGCCCTTCTGCCGCTCCCCCATCAAGGTGCCCTCCCCGCGGAGGTCGAGGTCGACCTCGGCCAGCTCGAAGCCGTCGGTCGAGCGCACCAGCGCCTCGAGGCGGGCGCGCCCGTCGGGGGTCGTGGCTGCTCCCACCAGATAGCACCACGACTGTTCGGCGCCACGGCCCACTCGACCTCGGAGCTGGTGCAACTGGGCGATGCCGAACCGGTCGGCGTCGAGGATCACCATCACCGTGGCGTTGGGGACGTCGACCCCGACCTCGATGACGGTGGTGGCCACCAGCACGTCGAGCGCTCCCGAGCGGAACAGCTCCATCGTCTGCTCCTTCTCGGCCGGCGACACCCGCCCGTGCAACAAGCCCACCGACAAGCCGGCCAGCTCGTCGGAGCGGAGGCGCTCGAAGGTCTCCTCGGCCGAGGCCACCTCGAGCTTCTCGGATTCCTCGACCAGCGGGCACACCACATAGGCCTGGCGTCCGGCGGTGACCTCGGCCCGCACGGTGTCCCACATGGCGGCCTCGGCGCCGCTGACCTGGCCGTCGATCTCGCCGTCGGGTCGGGTCTGCACCCACTCGGTGACGACGGGGGTGCGCCCGGGGGGCAGCTCGTCGAGCACGGACACGTCGAGGTCCCCGTAGACGGTCATGGCCGCGGTGCGGGGGATGGGGGTGGCGGTCATGACCAGCACGTCGGGGACGGTGCCGTCGGTGTTGGCGGCGCGCAGCGCGGCCCGCTGGTCGACCCCGAAGCGGTGCTGCTCGTCGATGACCACCGCGCCCAGGTCGGCGAAGGTGACCCCCTCCTGAATGAGGGCGTGGGTCCCGACGAGCAGGTCGACCTCGCCGGCGCCGAGTCGTTCGAGCATCCGGCGGCGCTCGGCGGCGCTGGTGCGGTTGGTGAGCAGTTCGACCGCCAGCGGGCGGGTGGCGAACAGCGACGCCTCGCCGGCCTCGACCTCGAACCCGTCGAGGAGCCCACGGATGCCGAGCCAGTGCTGTTCGGCCAGCACCGAGGTGGGGGCCATGAGCGCACCCTGGTGGCCACCTTCGATCGCGACCAGCAGCGCGGCGACGGCCACCACCGTCTTGCCGGCCCCGACGTCGCCCTGCAGCAACCGGTGCATGGGATGGGGTCGGCCGAGATCGTCGATGATCTCGTCGACGACACGGCGCTGAGCACCGGTGAGGGGGAACGGCAACTGTCCGAGGAACCGGTCGAGCTGGGCGAGGTGGGTGGTGTCGTGGGCGATGCCGGGCGACTCGGCCTCGAGGCGACGCTTGCGCTGCACCAGCGCGAGCTGCACCCGCAACAGCTCGTCGAACACCAACCGGCGACGGGCCCGTTCGGCTGTGCCCAGCGTGTCGGGGGTGTGGATGCCCCGGAAGGCGGCGGTGCGGCCGACCAGGTCGAAGCGGGCACGCACCTCAGCGGGCACGGGCTCGGCGAACTCGCCGGCGCGGTCGAGCACCTCGTCCATCCACCGTGCCAGGTCCCATGACATGACCCTGACCTTCTCGGACTGCGGATAGACGGGGATGATCCGCCCGGTGCGGTCGCCGACGAGGTCGACCACCGGGTTGGTCATCTGCAGCCGGCCACCGAAGCGCTCGATCTTGCCGAACAGGATCGTGTTGGTGCCCGGCGGCAACTGCTTCTCGCGCCAGGGCTGGTTGAAGAACGACACCTTGAGGGTGCGGTCGCCGTCGCTGACCGTGGCGTTGACCATGGTCTTGCGGTTGCGGGTCCGGCGGGTCGAGATCGACCGCACGGTGACCAGGATCATCGCCTCGTCCCCGTCCCCGAGATCGGCGATGCGGGCCTGGCGACTGCGGTCGATGTAGCGACGAGGGTAGGTGGTGAGCAGGTCGAGCACGGTGTGGATGTCGAGCTCGGCCAGCGAGGCGGCCTTGGCCGCACCGACCCCCTTCAGCTCGGTGACCGGGATCCTGGCCAGCTGGACCAGTGTCCGGGCCACGTCACTCCACGCCGAGGGTGTAGGGGTAGAGCGGTTGTCCGCCGTGGTGCACCTCGGTCTCGGCGTCGGGGCGGTGCTCGTCGAGCCACTCGGTGATGTGGCGGGTGGTGGCGGGACTGGACCCCTCGCCCTCGAGGATGGTGACCAGCTCGTGGTCGTCGGTGACGATGCGGTCGACCAGACCGGTCACGGCGTCGGCCAAGGTGGCCGAGACCGACACGATGCCCGTCGGGCCGATGCCGATGTAGTCGCCGGTGGCGATGGGTCCGACCTCACAGGTGGAGTCGCGCACGGCGGTGGTGACCTCGCCGGTGACCACCTCGTCGGCGGCGTCGGCCATGGACACGGCGTTATCGGCGGCGGGGGCCTGGGGGTCATAGGCCAGCAGCGCGGCCATGCCTTCGACGACGGAGTGGGTGGCGACCACCCGGACGGTCTTGGTGGTCTCGGCGTCGACCTGGTTGGCGACCGCCACGATGTTCTTGTTGTTGGGCAGGATGACCACCTCGTCGGCGGGCACGGCGTCGACGGCGTCGAGGAGCTGGGCGGTGGAGGGGTTCATGGATTGACCGCCGGCGACGATCTGGTGCACCCCGAGCGAGTGGAGGATCCGCTGCACGCCCGGGCCGGTGGCCACCGCCACCACCGCGCACGGAACGGGCTCGCTCGGAGCTTCGGGCCCGCTTCCTGGTTCGGCCGCACCTTCGCGGACCCAGCGCTCCTCTTCGACCTGTTCGGCCAGGTCGGTGACCCGGATGGTGCGGGGCCGTCCGATGTCGATCGCCGCTTCGATGGCGGCACCGATGTCATCGGTGTGGATGTGGCAGTTCCACAGCCCGTCACCGCCCACGACCACGATCGAATCGCCGATACCCGCCCACACGTCCTTGAACGCCCCGATCGTCTCGTCGGGAGCTTCGAGGAAGTACATCACCTCGTAGCGCAGGTCGCCCACGTCGCTGTCGTGATGCTGGTGGCCGACCCCGTCGGCGTCGACCAGGTGGGGGTGGGCCGACACCACGCCCTCGCCCTCGGTGGGTGTTGGCATCTCCCGTCCGTCGACCACGTGCAGCATCGAGTCGAGGAACAGCACGAAGCCCGCGCCTCCGGCATCGACGACACCGGCCTCGGCAAGAACCGGCAACAACTCGGGGGTGCGCTCGAGCGCGTCGAGGGCCTTGGTGCGGGCGGCGTCGAGGCTGGCGACGAGGTCCCGGCCGCCGGCCACGGCGGTCTCGGCTGCCCCGGCAGCTTCGCGGACCACGGTGAGGATCGTGCCCTCGACCGGGCGCATCACCGCCTCGTAGGCGGCGTCGGAAGCGGCGGTCAACGCCGCCGCGAAGGTGGGGGCGTCGAACGTTCCGGCTTCGCGGACCACGGAAGTGAATCCCCGCATGACCTGGGAGAGGATGACCCCCGAGTTGCCGCGCGCGCCCATGAGGGCGCCGTGTCCGATGGCGCCGCACACCGCGGTCAGGTCGGGACCGTCGCCGTTGGCTCCCAGGTCGTCGAGCTCGGCCACGACCGACTCGAGGGTGAGCGCCATGTTGGTGCCGGTGTCGCCATCGGGCACGGGATAGACGTTGAGGCGGTTGATGTGGCGCTGATGGGCCCGCAGCGCGTCGCGGAACTCGCCCATGACCCGGCAGATGGCCGAGGGGTCGAGACGGTCCAGAACGGTCATGGGTGCCGAGGATACCGACTGACCGGGGCCCGGCTTGTCCATCGGCCTTCCGACGCTGGTAGGATCGCTCCTCGTCCCGGATCGCCTTGGCGCGATTCCCCTTCGTCTGATCCTCCCGAGGTGCCCCATGGCCGCCGTGTGTTCGGTGTGCGGCAAGAAGCCGTCGTTCGGCATGCAAGTCAGCCACTCGCACCGTCGCACCAAGCGTCGGTGGAACCCCAACATCCAGCGGGTCCGTGCCGTGGTCGGCGGATCGACCAAGCGCGTCGACGTGTGCACCGGCTGTCTCAAGGCCGGCAAGATCCAAAAGGCCGTCCGCTAGCGGGCGCGTCCCCTACCTGGCGAAGCCCTCCATGCCGCCCGCGCGCCCGGTCGCCGTTTGGTCAAACGAAGAACCCGGAAGCTACCGTGAAGTGCCTCACACTCGACGAGGCGCAGGAGAGCAATCGGTGCAGGGTGTCATCAAGTCCTACGACCCGGCCACGGGAGACGGCGTGGTGACCCGCGACACCGACTTCGGCGAGTTCGATCTCGCCCCCGGCGCCCTCGACGGGTCCATCCTCAGGATGCTGCGTCCCGGCCAGCGCGTGGTCTTCGAGCTCGACGGCTCGGATCACGCCACCACCGTGCGGCTCGGCTCCGAGGCCGACATGGGCACCCGAGGGTTCCCCCAGATCGAGGCCTGACGCCTCGACGTCACCGACCCATACTCAACCCCCCGGCGAGAGGCTAGGCACGACGTGAGCACCCCGACGAAGAACTCGAAGCTGCTGACCTGGGTGAACGAGTGGGCCGAGATCCTCGGTCCCGACTCGGTCGAGTGGTGCGACGGATCGGCCGAGGAGTACGACCGGTTGTGCCGGCTCCTCGTCGAGAGCGGCACCTTCCGCACCCTGAACGAGGCCAAGCGCCCCAACAGCTACCTCGCCCAGTCGGATCCCGCCGACGTGGCCAGGGTCGAGGATCGCACCTTCATCTGCTCCGAACACGAGATCGACGCCGGCCCCACCAACAACTGGCGGGCGCCCGCGGAGATGAAGGCCGAGCTCACCGACCTGTACCGGGGAGCGATGGCAGGCCGCACCATGTACGTGGTGCCCTTCAGCATGGGCCCGCTCGGATCGCCCATCGCCCACATCGGCGTCGAGCTCACCGACTCCGCCTACGTGGCGGCGAACATGCGGATCATGACCCGCATGGGCCAGGCGGTGCTCGACACCCTCGGCGACGGCGAGTTCGTGCCGTGCGTGCACTCGGTCGGCGCGCCCCTCGAGCCCGGCCAGGCCGATGTCCCGTGGCCCTGCGATGCCGACAACAAGTACATCGTGCACTTCCCCGAGACTCGCGAGATCTGGTCCTACGGCTCGGGCTACGGCGGCAACGCCCTGCTGGGCAAGAAGTGCTTCGCCCTGCGCATCGCCTCGACCATGGCCCGCGACGAGGGTTGGATGGCCGAGCACATGCTCATCGTCGGTGTCACCCCTCCGGGTGGGCACAAGCACTACCTCGCGGCCGCGTTCCCCTCGGCGTGCGGCAAGACCAACATGGCGATGATGATCCCCAACCTCCCGGGTTGGAAGGTCGAGACGATCGGCGACGACATCGCCTGGATGAAGTTCGACGACGACGGCCAGCTCCGGGCCATCAACCCCGAAGCCGGCTTCTTCGGCGTCGCCCCCGGCACCAGCGAGGCCACGAACCCCAACGCCTTGCGTTCCCTCGACGCCAACTGCATCTTCACCAACACCGCCCTCACCGACGACGGCGACGTGTGGTGGGAGGACCTCACCGACGAGCCACCGGCACACCTCATCGACTGGCGCGGCAACGACTGGACGCCTGACTCCGACACCCCGGCCTCGCACCCCAACGCCCGGTTCACCGCCCCCGCTGCGCAGTGCCCGTCGATCGACCCCAAGTGGGAGGACCCCGCGGGTGTGCCCATCGAGGCGATCCTCTTCGGCGGCCGGCGCGCCACGAACGTGCCGCTGGTGACCCAGGCCCGCGACTGGGAGCACGGCGTGTTCCTCGGTTCGATCATGTCGTCGGAGAAGACCGCCGCCGCCGCCGGCACGATCGGCGAGGTCCGGTTCGATCCGTTCGCCATGCTGCCGTTCATGGGCTACAACGCCGGCGACTACATGAACCACTGGCTCCACATCGGACGCAAGGGAGACGCGGACAAGCTGCCGAAGCTGTTCTGGGTCAACTGGTTCCGCAAGGACCAGGACGGTCGGTTCATCTGGCCGGGCTTCGGGGACAACATCCGGGTGCTCAAATGGATCATCGCCGAGCTCGACGGAGTGGGGAACTCGGTCGACACGCCCATCGGCCTGGTGCCAACCGTCGAATCGATCGACCGGTCCGGCATCGAGGTCACCGACGAGGAGATGGCCGCGTTGCTCGAGGTCGACCGCGACTCGTGGAAGGGCGAGATCCCCCTGATCCACGAGCACTTCGAGTTCCTCGGCGAGCGCCTGCCCAGTGAGGTGCGGGCCCAGCTCGACGAGCTCGAGGACCGCCTCGCCGACTACTGATCCCTGCCCCCTCTCGGTCACCAGTCGTCGTCTTGGTCGTCGGGGTTGGGTGGGTGTCGTCGTCGTCGGCCGCTGTGGTGGGCGGGGCAGCGGAGGCGTCCGTTGGCTTGGATGGTGAGCCCGCCGGGTTCGTAGGGGTCGATGTGGTCGACGTCGCAACGATGAGCGGGGACGGTGCAGGTGTCGATGTCACAGCGCCGGTCCAGGACTTCGACGGCGCGGCGGGTGGCGCCGGTGAACAATCGTTGGCGTTCACCGACATCGAGCACTCGTGACGGGCCGTCGAACACGACCCGTTCGATGTCGGCACCCTGGAGCAACGGCAGGATCTCGCCGGGGGTGACCACCGGACCGGTGGAGAGCTCACACACCCGGCCGGCCAGGGTCGGGTAGTCGACCAGCACCGTGATCAGCGGCCGAGGCTGTTTCGCCCCCTTCGGTGCACTCGAAGCCCGCCGGGCCATCTCGATCAGCGCGTCGTAGCGGCGCTGGGCCGCCGTGCGGGCCAGATCCGCATCGGTCGCCGCGTCGCCCAGCCGGTCGCGGGCCTCGGCCCAATCGTGTTTCCACAGTTCGTTCTCGATGCGTTCCAGCGCGGTGCGGAACTGGGCGAGACCGATCGGGTCGAACCAGGCGTCGAGCGCCCCGGTGCCATCGAGGGTCTCGGACAGATGCAACCGCCGGGCCTCATAGCGATCCCTCGCCTGGTCCTCGACCCCGTCGGGATCATGGAGCTGACACCAGTAGTCGATGGCTCGACAGAAGTCGTCGAACCGCAGGCTGCGGGCCTGGTCGACCAGCATCTCCTCGTCGACCGCGAACGCGTCGAGATCGACCCTGGCCGCACCGATCAACCGCAACACATGAGCCACCGCGATCTCCCCGGCCCCATGGGCCCGGTCGGTGACCGGCATCTGCCGCAACCGCCGGGCCCGACGCACCACCGACCGGCACTCACCCACCGGCCGCCCCGCCGCCCGACCCAACCACCCCGAACACGACTTCGACCCATCATCGGCCCACACCCGCCGAGCATCGGCCTCACCCGCCAGATGCGCCACCGCCGCATCACCCACGCGACGCCGAACCCACCCCGGCCAGCTCGTCGTCACCCAACCCGCAGGTCAGCTCGCGTCGGCAGCGGTCGGTCGTCGGCAGCCTCAACCCGCCAGGCATCAGTATCCTGGCGTGCCGAGAGCCTCGACGACATCTGACGCTCAGGCACCGACGCACTCGCGACGGCGATGTCACTCAGCCGTCACCATCCCGGTGTGCCCGAGCCATCGACCACCGTCGAGCGCAAGTGCTGACCGTGCGAGCCGGCGCATCCGACGCCTCGAGGCCGCAGTCTCGTCAGGCGATCGCAGTTCACCCAAGGCGCCGAGCGCCACCCCGAGGTCCTGGCGGCGACGGTGCCACGGCGGCACCGTCCCGGTCCTGCGCGGCTCAGACCCCGATGGTCATGGTGCGGATGGCCATGCCCATGAGGAACAGCCCGCCCAGGCCATAGAGCAGGTAGCGCCACTGGTACACCTGTTGGCGGTAGCTGTAGATGATGCCGACCGCGGCGATCGACGCGAAGCCGTAGAAGGTGTGGAAGTCGTCGACCTCGCGACCTTGCGAGGCGATCATGATCGTGCCGAGGATCGCCTGCACGACGATCGTGACCTGGGCGGCGGCGGTGAACCACCACAGCGACGCGGTGCCGGAGCCGTTCCCACTGGTGCGCGCCGAGTGCCCACAGCCCGGCCGCGGCGTTGGCGAACACGACGGCCCAGGCGAAGTCGCCGTGCAGCGACAGGATGCTCACTGCCGAGGAGACGGTCGCCGGCGGTCAGGTCCCCGGCGTGGAGCCGCCGGCGACCTCGTAGGACCACAGCTCCGCCGATCATGGCGACCGGGGCCTCTCCCCCGCCGTGGCCTCCACCGGGATGCCGCCCGGTGCCCACCGCCGCCCGACTCGCCGGAACCGGACGACTCACCGCGGTGGCCGTGGGCGAACGCCGGGCGAGTTGACCCAGGCCTCGAAGGACTCCTCGTCGCGCCAGCGGGTGATGACCAGCCAGGTGGTGCGGTCGTCGGTCGGCTTCAACAGCTCGAAGCCCTCGAAGCCGGGCTGGTCGTCCACCGCTCCGGCGCGGGCGGCGAAGCGCTTGGCCAGCTCGTCGCCGCTGTCGGCGGGCACGGTGATGGCGTTGATCTTGATGACGTGGAACCCATGTCGTCGGTCCTCGGGTCGGGTCTGGGCAGCTCTTCCACAGTAGGACGATCTCAACGGGCCCATGCCACCAGTGAGAACCGGCATCCCTCGAACCCCTGGCCCGGCTCCATGGTCACCTCGCTCACCTCGTGCAGCGTGGCGCTGTGGAACAGCACGAGCCGATTGTCGAGTGCCTCGACCACGGTGATGTCATCCTCGGTCCACGCCGCCGGGGTCGCCCCGTCGATCTCGGGGGAGTACACCCGCAGCTCGCCACCGCGGAACGCCGGTGGGTGGCGGTGCAGGAACCAGACCGCTGAGATCTTGCGGGCTCCCTCCGCACCGGCGTCTCGCTCATCGAGGTGAGGTCGGTAGTAGCAACCCGACGACGACGCGGTCACGATGAGCTGGATCGACTGCAAGGTGGAGGCATCGATGTCGAACACCTCGGCCTGGGCTTCGATCTCGGCACACAACAGCCCGAGGAACGCCGACTCGAGCTCACCGAGCCGGGCCGAGTCGAGCACGAGGGCATGACGCTGCGCCGAGGGGCCGCCCCGAGTGTTGCCCCAGACGAACTCTGCCTCGCAGGCGGTCACGCGTGCGAACAGGGCGTCGCGCAGATGAGCGGGAAGGAAGTGGTCGCGCACCAACAGACCTGACCTGTCGCTCACACCCACGAGTGCCGCCCTCCCACGCCGCCGGGACGACCGGTCGTCGCGGTCATCCCGACGATCGGTAGACGTGCTCACGGCGCAGAGCTTGGATGAATGTCGCACGGTCGCCGAGCTGGTGTTCCAGGAGGTGCTGATCCAGGTCGCAGGGCACGGATCCTCCCCACTCCTCTTCGAACCACCACCTGAGCAGGTCCTCATCCGAGACCACCTCGCCGCCGTGGAGACCATCGGCGGTCCACGATGGGCCCAACACCTCGTGCTTCTCGCGGGCGCGCTGGAGCAGGGACCCGTAGCGGCGGGAGCCGCGGAGCACGTCGATGGCGATCGGGTCCAGCTCGAGTCGCGACTTGGCGCGAGCCCACGCCACGAACGCCTCATCTCGCACCTGGGTCCGCAGGTTCGCGGGTGTCATCTCCTCCTCGGCGAGCCAGGTCTCCACATCCGAGGG
This sequence comes from Acidimicrobiales bacterium, assembly GCA_034521975.1. Classification (NCBI taxonomy): domain Bacteria; kingdom Bacillati; phylum Actinomycetota; class Acidimicrobiia; order Acidimicrobiales; species Acidimicrobiales bacterium. The sequence goes on from JAXHLR010000004.1 coordinate 457,028, forward strand.
CTCGAGCAGGCCCATCCGGGCTCGCATCTGGTCGAGGACCGCCTGTGTCTCCTCCGGGCGCAGCTCCAGCGAGCGAGCCTGGGCGTAGGCTCCTGCCAACCAGCGCACGAAGGCGTCGTCAAAGACCTGGCGGTGCTCGTCGGGGCGGAGGCGCAGCTCATCGAGCACCCGCTGCATGTCGCCGCCGGTGGGCCGTGCCGAGCTGGCGGACTGATCGGTGATGATCTCCTGCAGGGCACGCTCCCAGAACGTCGTGTGCTCGAAGCTCCAGGTCACCGTCGGAGGTCGAGCTCCGTTCGTCAACCATCCATGCACCTCGCCGAGGAGCTCGCGGGCGTCGTCGGCCTTGAGGTCGATGGACCCCTCGGCCAACCAGGCCTCGAGCCGTCCGACCGATGCGTCACTGAGCGCGCCGCTGGAGCGGATCGTGCCGACGATGCCCGACCAGGTCCGATCGGTGTAGTGGAGCGACTTGGCGAGGTCGATCGAGGTCGCGGCGTCGTGCTCGTCGAGCGTTCCTGCCGCGACGGCTCGGTCGAGGGTCGCCCGGACGTTGACCATGGCCACGGTGACGGGCCGGAACTCATCATCTGGGCCGAGATGAGCGACCGCGACCTCGTCGTCGTCCTCCAACCAGCCCGAACGGAACCAGTCATAGACCCGTCCCACGCCGACCATGCCGAAGGGCTCGAGCTCGGCGGCGCGCAGCGCGCCCATGCTGGCCGCCCCGAAGAGCGCGACGCCCTCGTTCATGGCCCACAGCAACTCCTTGTGCCACGGCGAGGGGACCCGTTCGAAGTAACCGTCGATCATGGCGATCGCCCGAGGTCGGGACTGAACGGCGCGATACACATCGCCGAGTGCCGCCGGCGGCCGGACCTCGGCACCAGGAAATCGGCGGCTGACCTCGTCTGCCCGCAACGTCGGACCGGTGAAGACGATGACATCGCTCATGCGGGACGACCTCTGTCGATCGCGGCCTGGGCCCGTGGACCGGGTCGGTACTGCTGGGAGCCCGGTCCCCGATGCTCCAGATCGGGCACGACGACCTTGTAGACGGGAATCGAATGCTGATGTTGAGTGAGGTCGATCGTGACGACCTCGTCGAGACCCCTGGCGGTGAGCAATCGGACGATCAGCTCCACGTCGCCCTCCAGCGAGTCGGTCGCATGGCTAGGAAGATCGGCGAACGATCGCGGGGTCGGCTCGTCGAGCAACCTACGCTGGTAGGCACGGCTCTCGGACCCGGTCGAGCGGGCATAGTCGCGGTAGAGGTAGTCGTCGCGCGAGCCGACGATGAGGGTCAGGCGACTCTGGGCGGCCTCGGTCAACGCCCGGGAGAACGCGATCGCACTCGAGGGATGGCAACCGTGGCCGGCACCGACGGGTAGCGGGCGCCACGGGTTGGGCTCACGGTCGAAGAGCTCGCAGGTGACCGACGGGAGCCCGATGTCGGTGGTCGTGTCCCATGCGGCGACCGCGACTCCCGCCTCGTCGCATCGCCGCAACAGCGCCCGGCAGTCCGGGTCGGCAACAGTGTCGAGCGCGATCCGGCGGGCGGCGCGTCGGGAATCGGAGCCCATCTCGAACAGGGTGGTCGAGTCCCGCTCGATGACCTCGCAGAGCCCGTGGCTGATCGCTTCGAGGGGGTGGTTGCCCGACGCGAGGCCGTTGGAGGTGGTGATGAAGCAGCCCGCCCCGGGGAACTTGGGGAAGCTGCAGTCCGTGGACACCACCTCTTCGGGAACCCACACCGGATCGCCGCTCACGATGTCGACGCCTTCTGCCCACAGGATCTGGAGCCCTCGATCGAACTTGCCGCCGATCGCCTTGGGCAGCCGGTCGATCTGGAGCATCCGTGCGCGAGACAGGACCTCGTTGGCGCTGGCCCGCCACAGTTGCCCGTCCATGTGCTCGGCATGCCAGAGCTCGATGCACTCCATCACACCCGACGCCTTGGCGGCGTCGAGGGTGAGGCCCTTGCCCTGGGAGACCGACAGGCCCCGGGAGTTGGGGCGGACGACCATCACGACGGGGATGCCGATGATGTCGAGCCCGGTCACGTTGGCGACGCGGGTGATTCCGAAGGCGTCGAAGCGTTCGCGGACCCATGCCACGGTCTCGTCGGGCGGACGCACCCGGTGGGTTCCGTGCACCGTGGTCTTTCCGGCGGTGCCGAACCGTTCCACCAGAGCATCGACGCCCGGCGGCCGGGCCGCCCCGGGCGAGCGAGGCTCGTCCCGGAGCGACCCGATCAGCACCTCGGTCATCGCCGGAAGTACTGAAGCGATGACGAGTCGACATCGGTCGGCTCGTCGCCGACACCGGCGGAGACGGGCAGCGATCCGAACGGCCCGGTCATGGCCTTCATCGGCTGAAAGATGTCGGATGGGAACGACGTCTGGGAGATGGTGCGGTTGAAGTCGAAGCCGGAGACCTCGTCGTCGGCGAAGGCCTCTCGTGCCACATCTGCACCTTCGCCTTCCACCTTGTAGTTCTGGAGGATCTCGTTGGGGATGAAGTACACCTCTCCCCCTCCCCCCTGGATGAGGGCTCCTTCGACCGACTTGCGTTCTTCACTGGCCATGATGTGCTCCTCGAGCGCTCGGGTGTAGCTGTCAACCTGGCCAGACGAGGAGATCCACCGGTGGTTACAGGGCGCGGACCGACTCGGCCTGCGCTGAGCGCTACGAGGTGCCGGAGCGGACCACGGCGAGGAAGCGGTCGATCGCCCGGAGGGTGTGAAGCGTGCGCACGGAGGAGAACAGGTCGAACGCGTGCTGGGCCCGAGGCAGCTCGGCGTAGACGACCGCCTGGTTCGACACCTCGCGCAGCATGCGGGCGAAGGAGCGGGCCTGTTCGACCGGCACGAGGGTGTCGTTGGTGCCGTGGGCCAGGAAGAAAGGTGGGGCGTCGGGTCCGATCCAGCTCATGGGGCTGGCCTGGTCCCAGGCGTCGGGTTCGTCGGCCAGAGTCGTCTGGAAGACGTGCTTGGTGAGCAGGGCCTCCAGTCCGGCGCTGCCGGTGCCATCGCGGTTGGTGAAGTCGTAGACGCCGTACATGGGCACCGCGGCCCGGACGCTGGTGTCGGCGTCCTCGAACCCGGGCTGGAAGGCGTCGACGTTCGGGGTGAGCGCGGCGAGCGACGACAGGTGGCCGCCCGCCGACCCTCCGGTGACGACGACGAAGTCGGGGTCGCCGCCGTACTCGACGATGTGGTCCTTCACCCAGGCGAGGGCCCGTTTGACGTCGACGATGTGGTCAGGCCAGGTGCTGCGGGGCGACAGGCGGTAGTTCAGCGCGACGCTGACCCAGCCCCGTTCGGCGAGGTGACCCATGAGGGGGTTGGCCTGATACTCCTTGCTGCCCATCGTCCACGCACCGCCGTGCACCTGGACGAGCACCGGCGCGCCGGCGTCGTCGGCCAGGTCGGCCCGGCGCCAGATGTCGAGGTGGTTGCGGCGGCCGTGCACGCCGTAGGGCACGTCGCGGGTGGTGGCGTAGCGGCGGCGGAGCCGGGGCAGCGGGTTGGCGACCTGGCGGAGGGTGATGCCCGGGTGTTCGGGGGGCGCGAAGGTGGCGTCCATTCGCTGCCGGTAGTCGGGGCCGAGGCCGTCGACGAGGGCGGCTTCGAGCACCTCGTCGGCCTCCGAGGCGACCCGGTCGAGCGCGACGAGCCCGGCCCATGACGCGGCGGTGAGTGCCAACCCGGCCCGACCGGTGCCGGTGCGCAGCGCCCCGGCCTTGACGAACCCGGCGGAGAGCGCAGCCTGCCAGGCGAGGGTGTGCAGCGGCATCTCCGAGATGGTGACCCCATCGCCGAACGCGAGGACCGAAGCGCGACCCGACCGGCTCACCGGGTGCCAGGCGTTGAGCGTGCGGGCGGCCCCGATGGCGCTGGCCGCCAGGAAGATCGACCCTGCGCGCCGTTCCATGGTCGCCGAGGCTACCCGGCCACCGATCGGTCGGCGCCCCGCCGCTGATGGGGACGAGCCGAGCTCGCGGCGACATCGATGACGCCGGCGGTGTAGGAATTCGCGCGTCCCGAGCGATGGAAGGGATGGTGAGCAACGTTCCCGTGTCCGATCAACGCCGAGCCCTGCTGTCGCTCTATGACCGCGCCGCGCCCGAGGTCTACGGATACCTGGCGTCGCGTTGTGGGTCGGCGAGCATCGCCGAGGACCTGACCGGCGAGAGCTGAGCCCCGGCACAGCGACCTCGCTCACCGCTACGCTTTTCGGCATGCCGGGGCCATACGATCGACAGCTCGAACCGCACCAGCAGTACACCTACACGCTCGATTCCGAGTCGGGCCACTCATCGGTCTACAGCGATCCCCCGACCCGTTCCGGGGGCTACTCGTCGCAGTTGGCTCCGGACTCGACCGCGAACGCCTACTACTCCGAGCCACGACCACCCTCGGGATACGCGCAAGCCCTCAACTCTCCAGGCGGTTCGTACTCGACCCCCACCAAGCCCACCGCTTCGGGACCGACCGACGACGCGATCGACTCCATGCTCGCCGGCAGCGGCGGTCGGATCACCTCCCGCATGATGCGCCAGCTCGAGCGCAAATCGTTGGGCGATTCCACTGGGTCGAAGCTGCCGCAGTGGCCACCGGCGCCGCCATCGAGCACCGAGCAGAAGCGACAGAAGATCATGTCGCGGGTGAACAAGACCAAGACCACCGACTCCGAAGGTGGAGACCTGTCCTTCGCCGGCAGGGACGGCCCCCTCGCCGGCAAGCAGCTCGTGGACCACTACCAGGGCGAGGACAAGGGGGTGGCCTGGCGCACCAACCTCGGGGGTTGGGCGAGGGGTCGCGGGCTCGATCCCAGCGACCCGGACGTGCGCAAGCAGTGGGAGCAGTTCCGCGACAGCGACCAGGTCACGACCCGTTACGACCACGATCCCCATGCCCGAGAGAAGTCACGCCTCAAGGAGAAGGCAAACGGCAAGGTCAAGACCACCCACGACCGCCGGGAGTACAACGACTACGCCGACGAGCACGGCTGGGTGATGAGCCCCGACACCGGCTCCATCCACACCTTCGACCACACCAACCACCAGCGGGGTCCCGACGGCAAGCAGGTGAACATGCACCACTCGAGCCCCCTCGCCGGCGGCAACGTCGCTGGTGCCGGGTTGATGAAGATCGAGGACAAGCACATCACCGAGGTCACCGACGAGAGCGGGCACTACCGCCCCGAGGGCGAGTACACCTACCAGGCGGTCAACGAGATGGCCGGGCGGGGTCTGCTCGACCGCAAGGCAAAGAGCGACGACCGCGACGTGCACCAGTCCGGTCGAGGGAACCTCTCGGCAAGGGTCACTCTTGGCGGCGCGGTGGGACGCGACGGCCGACCCGGCAAGGGGTGGCTCAACGACGAGGAGGGCATCTACAAGGGCAACCTCACGCTCCCCTACCAGGCGTTCCTCCAGACCCGCGGCAACGAGCGCCAGGCCCGGGCCAAGGTCGCCATGCAGGAAGAGCTGCTCGGCAAGACTCCCAAGACCGAGGCCACGTCGGAGGGTCGGGGTGCCAGCTCGCTCGGCTCAGGGCAGAGCCAGGAGGCGCCGCCGACCGGCGTCGGCACCTACGTCGAAGACGACTTCGCTCCCAAGGGCACCTACGTCGAAGACGACTTCGCTCCCAAGGGCACCTACGTCGAAGACGACTTCGCTCCCAAGGGCACCTACGTCGAAGACGACTTCGCTCCCGAGGGCACCTACTACCGCCTCGAGCCATAGGTAGGGAGGAACGCGTCGACGTCGTCCCACCTGTCGCCGACACCGCTACCTCTGCGATGCGTCGCCGAGGTGCTGCACCCATCGGTCCGCTTCGACGTGGCTCCGTACGCGCACGAAGTCGAGGTGCGCCCACCTCTCATCAGCCATCGCCTCGAGATAGCGCCGGCGCAGGGCGTGGTGCCTGGTCCACGCCCAGCGGATCACCGACCGCTCGGGATCCCACCGCCACAGGTTGGACAGGGGCTCGCGGTTGCCGTTCCAAAGCTCCTCGCGGGTCACCGTCCGCCGCACGGTCCTCACGACGATCTGGCGCATGACGGTCCTGCGGGGCAGATCGAGCCACACGACGGTGTCGGCCCGCTCCCAGACCGGCCCCTCGCACACCACCGCCCGGTAGTTGCCGTCGACCACCCAGCGGTCACCGCTCGTGGCGCGATCGACCTCGACGAGGAACCGCTCGGGATCGATCGGCTCCCACCCGCGCTGGTGGTGAGCGGCGTCGAGCTCGATCCAGGGCGCGCCGATGGCGGCCGCGATCCGTCGCGCCAGGCGCGACTTGCCCGACCCCGAGGTCCCAACGACCGAGACACGCCTCACCGGACCAGCATCGCGCCCGAGACGACCGCCGTCGGGCCGAGAAACCAATCGGTGGCATCGGACCGCCACACGCCACACTGGGACCCATGGTTGCTCTCATCGGTCTCGACGGCGACGACACCCTGTGGCACAGCGAGTCCTTCTTCGCCATGACCGAGGACGCCCTCGCGGAGCTGCTGGCCCCCTACGCCGACGGCGGCGACCTCCGAGCCCGCATGGTCGAGCGGGAGCGGGCCAACCTACGCCTCTTCGGATACGGGGTGAAGGGGTTCACCCTGTCGATGATCGAGACCGCGATCGAGATCTCCGGTGGCCGCGTGGCAGCGAGCGAGATCCAGGCCATCATCGACCACGGCAAGGCGCTGCTCGACCACCCGATCGAGCTGCTCGACGGTGTCGACCAGGTGGTCGGCGAGCTGGCACCCCACCACCGCATGGTGATCATCACCAAGGGAGACCTGTTCCACCAGGAGAGCAAGGTCGCGGCGTCGGGGCTGTGGGAACGGGTGGCCGGCGTGGAGATCGTGGCCGAGAAGGACGAGGCGACCTACCAGCGCGTGCTGGATCGCTACGGCACACCCGCCGACGAGTTCTTGATGGTGGGCAACTCGGTGCGCAGCGACATCCTGCCGGTGCTCGAGATCGGGGGCAGCGCCGCCCACGTCCCCTACCACGTCACCTGGGAGCTCGAGGTCGTCGACCCGCCCGAGGTCGACCACGAACGCTTCTGGCCCCTCGACACGATCCGGGACCTCCCCACCCTGTTGCACAAGATCGACCCCGCCCCACCGCCCACGTCTCGGTGAGACCGGCGGTAGGGTCGCTTCCATGCGAATCGGAGCCGTCCTTCCCCACAACGAGATCGGGACCGACCCCGGCGCGATCACCGCCTACCTCCAGGGTCTCGAAGAGATGGGCGTCACCCATCTGCTGGCCTATGACCACGTCCTCGGAGCCGACCCCAACCGCCCCGGCGGCTGGGACGGGCCCTACGACAAGGACGTCGCGTTCCACGAGCCGCTCACCTTCTTCGGCTTCGCCGCGGGAGTGACCTCACACATCGAGCTGGTGAGCGCGGTGCTGATCCTGCCCCAGCGTCAAGCGGTGTTGGTCGCCAAGCAGGCGGCCGAGGTGGCCGTGCTCTCGGGTGGCCGGCTGCGGCTCGGGGTCGGCGTGGGTTGGAACCAGATCGAGTACCAGGGTCTCGCCGAGGATTTCACCACCCGCGGCCGCCGGCAGGGCGAACAGGTCGAGCTCATGCACCGGTTGTGGACCGAGGACAGCGTGTCGTTCGACGGCGAGTTCCACACCGTCGACCGGGCGAGCATCAACCCCCGGCCAGCGGCGCCGATCCCCGTCTGGTTCGGTGGGGCCGCACCGGCGCTGCTGGAGCGCTGCGGACGCCTCGGCGATGGGTGGATCCCTCTCGGCAAGCCCAACGAATCGTCCCGAAGTCGGTTGGCCACCATCCACCGGCATCGCGAGGCGGCGGGGCGGGCGTCCGAACCGTTCGCGGTGCAGGCCCAGGCCCAGTACCGCGGCGGCGACCCCGAGCGGTGGCGGAGCCACGCCGAGCAATGGCGCGACCTCGGAGCGACCCACCTGGCCGTCGCCACCCACAACGCCAGCCCTACCGACGTCGACGGTCACCTTCAACGGGTGGCCGAGTACCAGGAAGCCGTTTCGGACCTCTGAACCCGGGGGAACATCGTCCCCGAGCGCCGGGATTCGCTCAGAGCCTGCTGGGATCCGGCAGTTGGTCGACCTCGGTGGTCACGTCGACCTCGGCGGACCTGACGCTGCGTTCCTTCCACTCGCGAAGGTCGATCTCGTCCCACTCCAGCGGCTGGTCGAACGCGGTCCGGTTGAGCTTCCTCCGGTAGATGGCGGCGCTACGGCCCGAACGTCCGCTGGTGCGCACCCCCGCCATGGCCAGGGCACAGTCCACGCAGAGCACCTTGCGCCGCGCCTCGACCCAACAGGTCGCGCACAGGCGGTCGGCACAGCGGGCGCACTGGGTCAGCGCCGACTCGAAGGGGTGGTGCACACATCCACTCACGGCAGGTTCCTCACTGATCGGGACCGACGATCGATCGGTGTCCGGTCTCTGGTCACACGAAGCGTTCCCCGCCGTATCGGCACGATCGCCGGCCAGGTTGAGCAAAATCTAGGCCGAACGGCCCAGGTCGAACGACTCAGGCCCCGGATTCGCCTCGAACAGCCATGCGGGCGTCGCTCACCAGGCGTCTTCGAGCAGGGCGACGATGTCGGCCTCGCCGGACGGTCGGGGATGGATCTGGACACCACGGTGGGAGCCGGCCTGGCGGGCGACCGCCTCGAGGTCGTCCTCGCCGACACCGAGATCGGACAGACCCTGCACCGGACCCAGGCGCTCGAGCAGGGCCGACACGGCACCGCCGGCATCGTCGGGTTCACCGGTGTGGCCGAGCGCCCGGCTGATCGCCGCCGCCGCCTCGGGCACCACGTCGGTGGTGAAGCCGGTCGTCGCCGGCAACAGGGCGGCGTGCACCGGCCCGTGGGGCACCTGTGCCCGGGCCGCGACCAACTGCACGAGCACGTGGTGGAGCCCGTCGCTCGCGTTCTGGCGCGCACGCCCGCACAGGACCGCACCATCGACCAGGGCGGCCCGACGTTCGATGTCGCCCGGTTCGGCCATGGCGTCGGGGGCCGCGACGGCGAGTCGACCCAGCCCGGCCGATGCCAGCGCCTCGGCCTCGGGCGTTCGGTCGGGGGTCCAGAGCGCCTCGACACCGTGGGCCACCGCGGTGGCGATCGACCCGAGGAGCAACTCGGGCGACAGGTCGGCCCCCAGCTCCGGGTCGACCAGCACCGCGGAGGGCACCATCGTCGGCGCCCCCGCCGTGGTGGAGCGCCGCGACTGCGGATCGACCATGGAGAAGGTGGTGCTGAACGCCGCGCCGGCGAGGGTGGTGGGGATGGCAACGTGGGGCAGCACCGGCCGGTCGGCGAACCCGGCGGCGGGCGTTCCCGACTCGTGCTCGTGGAAGAACGCCAGCGCCTTGGCGGTGTCGACGGCGGCTCCCCCGCCGAAGCTCACCAGCCCGTCGAACGACTCACCCCGCAGGGTGGCCACCGCGGCCTGCACGGCGGTGGTGGGCACGTCGGCGACCACCTCGTCGAAGGTGTCGGCCAGGGCCCGGCCGATGGCGGTCCGCACCCGGTCACCTCCGTCGGATCCGGCCCGACCCCTGGTGGTGACCAGCAGGACCCGGCGCATGCCCAGCATCTTGAGGACCTCGCCGATGGTCGTCACCGCGCCCGGCCCGACCACCACCTGCTGGGCGATCGAGGTGTGCACCCACCGGTGGACCATCACAGCACCTCGCTGGTGCCGACGACCCCCGCGGTGACCAGCTCGAAACCGCCCGGGCCGTGGTCGACCGTGGTGACCGACCCGTTGGCCAGCCGTTCGATGAGCACCCGATCGTCACCGGTCGCGGCCCCGATCACCGCGTTGATGACGACGAAGTGGGTGATGAGCACGGTGTCGGTGTCGATGGCCGCGACGGTGTCGAGCATCTGCTGGCGCCAGGCCTGCGGTCCGGGTTCGAGCCGGTCCCACGTGGAACCGAGCGCCCGACGGAGCCACTCGGCCCGGCCATCGAGCTCGTCGGTGGGTGTCGCGACCTCGGCGATCGCGGGCTCGATCACCGGTTCGGTGTCCCACCGCTGCTGCAACGGTGCGGCGGTCTCACGGCAACGACGCAGCGGCGAGACCCGGACGGGCAGCGGTCCGACCGGTGCCAGCACGTCGGCCACCGCCTCGGCCTCGGCGCGGCCCAGTTGGTCGAGCCCCGGGTCGCGGTCGGCACCGAAGCCGGCGCTGGCCGTGCCGTGGCGGACCAGGTACAGGCGCGGCATCAGTCGAGTCCCGGCAGGAGATGGACCCACTGGGGACCGTCGTGGTGGTCGACGCCGTGGCGGATGAACCACTCGGAGCCGAACGCGGCGGCGAAGGAGTCGGCCGCCATGGCGAGGAAGAACGACTCCTCGGAGATCTGGCTGGCGTGGGCGACCATCGACGCGCGCTTGACGTCGAGGCGGTCGGCCACGTCGATGGCGTGGGTGATCTGGGGTTCGGGGGTGCCGAAGTCGGGATCGTCGGGGGCCTCGCCTCCCAGGTCGCTGTCGGGATCGGCCTCCTTCGCCGCGGCACGGAGCCGGGCGATGGCGTCGCGGTTCATGGTGGACTCGAACACCTGCGGCGTGGCGGCGAGCGCGGCAGCTCGCGCACCGACCCGGTGCACCTGGATGTGGTCGGGGTGGCCATAGCCGCCGTGGTCGTCGTAGATGGTGAGCACGTCGGCAGCCTCGTCGTCGAGGATCTCGGCCAGCCGCCTGGCCGCCGAGTCGAGCGGCACCGACCAGAACGAGTACGGCGCCTCGTTCTCGGGGGTGCCCATCATGCCCGAGTCGACATAGCCGAGGAACTCGACGCGGTCCACACCCAGCACCGCGGCGGACGCGTGGCTCTCGGCCACACGACGCACCCCGAGCTGCTCGCCGTCGGCGAGGATGCCCGGCACCACCTCGCCGTGCTCGCCCCTGGTCGCGAACACCAGCACCACCCGGTGGCCCTCGGCCGCGGCGCGAGCGAGGAGGCCGCCGGTGGCGATGGACTCGTCGTCGGGGTGGGCGTGGAACGAGACAAGGGTGCCCATCGACGGCGAACCCTATCGGCGTCGTCAGGCCACCGCGCCCGATTCACGCAGCTCGGCGATCCGGGCCGCGTCGAACCCGGCGGCGGCGAGGACCTCATCGGTGTGCTGTCCGGCATGGGCCGGTGGACCCTGGATCTCGGCCTCGGTCCGGGTGAAGCGTGGCGCCGGGCCGGGCTGGGTGACACCGGCGATCTCGACGAAGGTCTGGCGCTCGACGTTGTGGGGATGCTGGGGTGCCTCGCTGAGCGACAGGACCGGTGCGAAGCACACGTCGGTGCCCTCCATGATCTCGCACCACTCGTCGCGGGTCTTGGTGCGGAACACCTCGGCCAGCCGCTCCTTCAGCGCCGGCCACCGGCCGCGGTCCATCTGGGCGGCGAAGTCGGCCTCGTCGGTCAGCCCGGTGAGGCGCAGCAGCTCGCTGTAGAACTGGGGCTCGATCGAACCGATCGACACGTACTTGGCGTCGGCGGTCTCGTAGACGTCGTAGAAGTGCGCCCCGGTGTCGAGGGTGTTGGTGCCCCGTTCCTCGTGCCAGATGCCCATGGCGGAGAACGCGTGGAACATGGTCATCAGCACCGCCGCCCCGTCGACCATGGCGGCGTCGACCACCTGGCCCTCACCGCTGCGCGACGCCTCGAGGAGGGCGCACACCACACCGAAGGCCAGCATCATGCCGCCACCGCCGAAGTCGCCCACGAGGTTGAGCGGCGGCACCGGTGGCCCGCCGGCCCGACCGATGGCGTCGAGGGCACCCGCCAGGGCGATGTAGTTGATGTCGTGGCCGGCGGTGTGGGCGTAGGGCCCGGACTGGCCCCAGCCGGTCATGCGGCCATAGACCAGCCGCGGGTTGCGGGCCCAGCAGTCGTCGGGGCCGAGTCCCAGGCGCTCGGCGACGCCGGGGCGGAACCCCTCGATCAGGGCATCGGCGCCCTCGACCAACTCGAGCAGGGTCGCCAGGCCGTCGGGCTGCTTGAGGTCGATCCCGATGGAGCGGCGTCCCCGGTTCAAGACATCGGCCGGCGGCGCATCGGGGTCGCCCCCGCGAACCGATCCGGCGCGGTCGACCCGGATGACCTCGGCGCCCATGTCCGACAGCATCATGGCGCAGAACGGTCCCGGCCCGATGCCGGCCACCTCCACGATCTTCACTCCTGACAGTGGTCCCATCGAGTCCCCTCTGTTGATCCGGTGGCGTCATCCTTCCGGTCGCTCCAGAGGTGGGTCAAGCCAACGCCCGACCGGTGCCAGCGACGCCCCGAGCGGTACTGTCGAGCCACCGCCACGAGCCCGGGAGCACCCGCAGTGATTGCACGACCAGCGACACCAGCCTTGCGTCCACTCGCCCGGATGGTCGCTCTGCTCTGCGCTCTCGCGCTGGTCGCCACCGCATGCGGAGACGACGACGGCGCCGCCCCGCCGACCACGACGACCACCACGACGACGACCGAGTCCACGAGCACCACCGTCGATCCCGCTGGCGACCCCGACGACGGTGCCGGTCCCGGTGAGGGTTCTGACCCCGACGACGCCTCTTGGCCGGTGCCCGAGTGGAGCACGATCGATCCCGCCGCCGCGGGGGTCGATGCCGAGACCCTCGACGAGCTGGCGGCGAGGGCCGAATCGGCCGGCTCCGACTGCCTGGTCGTCAGCCGCGACGGCCAGCTGGTCGGCGAGTGGTACTGGAACGGCACCGGACCCGACTCCGAGCGCGAGTCGTTCTCGGTCACCAAGTCCATCACCTCGATCCTGGTGGGCATCGCCCAGGACCAGGGCCACCTCGACATCGACCAGCCCGCATCGGACTACATCGACGAGTGGGTCGGCACCCCCAGCGAGGACGTCACCATTCGCAACCTGTTGTCGAACGACTCGGGCCGGTTCCACAGTCCCGAGAGCGATTACGCGCAGATGGCCTTCGCCGAGCCCGACAAGACCGCGTACGCGATCGGTCTCGGACAGGCCCACGAGCCCGGCACGGTGTGGGTGTACAACAACGCCGCCATCCAGGTGCTCGAGGCGGTCCTCGAACGGGCGACCGGCACCGGAGTCGGCGACTTCGCCGAGGAGTACCTCTTCGACCCGATGGGAATGGACACCACCATCAGCACCGACCAAGCGGGCAACACCCTCACCTTCATGGGCGCGCAGATGAGCTGCCGCGACCTGACCCGGTTCGGGCTGTTGAGCCTCCGCCGCGGCGAGTGGCAGGGCGAGCAGATCGTCCCGGCCGCGTTCGTCGACGAGGCCACCCGGCCCTCCACCGAGCTCAACAACGGGTACGGCCACCTCTGGTGGCTCTATGGCACCCACCCCGACGACGCGGCCGGGGACGAGACCGACTCCTCTGCCTACGCGGCGCTGGGGCTCGGCGGCCAGTACATGGTCGTGGTGCCCGAGCACGACCTCGTGGTGTCCCGCCTGGTCCAACCGGAGGCGGACGGTGGCGGCGCAAGTGTGACCGAGATCCTCCCGATCCTGTTCGACGACCTGGTGGTCGACTGACCGACGCTGCGAGGTCGGTCAGCCGGCAGCGGCCTCGCGGTCCTTGGACACCTCGTCGAGCATCTCGTACTCCTCGCCGGTGTCGACCCAATCCTCGAACTGGGTGACCCCGAGCGTGTCGAAGCGCTGCCGGAGCCAGCCGTCGTTGGCATCGAGCAACCCGAGCTTCTTGCAGTTCGGCACGATCTTGGAGAAGAGCAGCTGCTGGAACGGGTCCTTGTTCTTCTCCTCGTCGGGCTTGTTGAACAGCGCCACCGCCTCGCGGACGTCGACGCCCATGGCGTCCCAGACCTCCTGCTGGAGGAACCGGTTGCGCATGCGGATCGCCGCCTCGTAGGCGAACTCCTGGCGGTCCTTCATCTCGGCGTCGGACAGGCCCTCGTAGTACTCCTTCAGCGACAGCACGCCGAAGGCGACGTGGCGGGCCTCGTCGCTCATCACATAGCGCAGGAGCTGCTTGAGCAGCGGGTCCGAGGTGGTCTGTTGGGCCACACCGAACGCGGCCAGGGCCAGGCCCTCGACCATGATCTGCATGCCCAGGTAGGTCATGTCCCACCGGCTGTCGACGATGATGTCGTCGAGCAGCGCCTTGAGGTGGGTGTTGACCGGGAAGTGGCCGGACAGCTTCTCGTCGAGGTACTTGGCGAAGACCTCGACGTGGCGAGCCTCGTCCATCACCTGGGTGGCGGCGTAGTACTTGGCGTCGATCCACGGGACGGTCTCGACGATCTTCGCGGTGCAGATGAGCGCCCCCTGCTCACCGTGCATGAACTGGGACAGGCTCCAGTTCTGGTTGTAGACCGCCCACTGCATCCACTCCTTCTCCGACCAGGTGTCGAGGGAACTGCCGGAGATGTCGACCCCGATCTCGGCGAGGCCCTCGCGGCTGGGTGGGCCTCCGCTGGCGCGGATCAGCGCCTCCTGGTCGACCTCGGTCGACCAGTCGAGGTCGGTCTCGCCGTTCCACTGCGCGTGCTTGGCCTTCTCGTAGAGCTTGTTCAGCGCGGGACGGGCACCCTTGCTGTAGTCCCAGGTGAAGATGGCGTCAGCGTTGTCGGCCACCGCATGGAGCGCTTCGTCGCGCTCGGTGTTGGTGACGGCCAGGATCGAGTCGAGGTCGTCGGTTGCGGTGGTGCTGGTGCGCTCCGGTGAAGTCACATGTCCCCCTGGATCTGGATTGAACGACCGTGACTATACAGCGTATAGGCCGCTGTGGCACACCACCCCCCACCGCGGCCCGGGCGATAGGGTCGGGCCCGAACCGGGAGGGAAACACGACATGGGGCCGATCTTCGGGGTCCACACGGGCCTGCAGAACACCACATTCGACGAGCTGCGCTCGCTGTGGCGACGCATCGAGGAGGGCCCGTTCGACTGGATCTCGATCTGGGACCACTTCTACTCCGCCGACTTCACCGGGGCCCACTGCTTCGAAGCGGTCGCCGCCCACACCGCCCTCGCCGCCGAGACCAGCCGGGTCCGCTGCGGGTCGCTGGTGTACTGCGCCGGCTACCGCCACCCCGCCGTGCTCGCCAACGCCATCGCCACCATCGACCACGTGTCGGGCGGTCGGGCCGACATCGGGCTCGGGGCCGGCTGGGCCCACAACGAGTACGCGGCCTACGGCATCCCCTTCCCGGGGACGGGCGAGCGTCTCGACATCCTCGAGGAATCGGTCCAGTGCGTCCGCGGCCTGCTGCGCGACGAGACCACCGACTTCGCCGGGGCGCACTTCACCCTCACCGACGCCCGGTGCGAGCCCAAGCCGGTGCAGGCCGAGCTGCCGATCTGGGTCGGGGGCGGCGGCGAGAAGCGCACGCTGAAGATCGCCGGCCGCTACGCCGACGGATGGAACGTGCCCTTCGTGGCCCCCGAGACCTTCGCCCACAAGCGCGAGGTGCTCGGCTCCCACGCGGCCGACACCGGTCGTTCCATCGACGACATCCGCTGCGCGGTCAACGTGGGCCTGTGCCCCACCGAGGCCGACCTGCAGGAGCAGTTCGGCGGTCTGGCCGACGCCGTGCGGCCCGGTGTGCTCATGGGTTCCGAGCAGGAGATGGTCGACCGGCTCGGCCAGTACATCGACGTCGGGGTCCACCAGATCAACCTGGCCATGCGGGCGCCGTGGCAGCTGGACCACCTCGAGCTGATGGCCTCCACCATCGAGTCGCTCCGATCGAGCTGATCGAGCCTCAGGCCGACACCTCCGGGGCGGGCAGCTCGGCGAGGAGGGCCTTGGTGAAGGCGGGCAGGTCGTCGGGCTTGCGGCTGGTGATCAGGTTGCCGTCATAGACGACGTCCTGGTCCATCCAGGCCGCACCCGCGTTCTGCAGGTCGGTGCGGATCGACGGCCACGACGTGACCGTGCGGCGCTTCACCAGGTCGGCCTCGATCAGCAGGCTGCCGGCGTGGCAGATGGCCGCGATGGGCATGCCCTTGTCCGAGCAGTCCTTCACGAACCGGACCACCTTGTCGTCCATGCGGAGGCGATCGGGTGAGTACCCACCGGGGATGACCAGGGCGTCGAAGTCGCTCGCGCTCACCTGGTCGACCGCGCAATCGATCGTGTAGGTCACCTCGCCCTGCTTGCCGGTCACCTCCTTGGCCTCGTCGGTGCCGACCACGGTGACCTCGTGGCCGTGCTCGAGCAGCGTCGTGCGGGGGGTGTCGAACTCGACGTCCTCGAATCCGTCGTCGAGGACGATCGCAACCTTGGCCATGGTGCCTCCTGGAGGATTCGGCTCACCGGGGGTCCTACCCACCAGGCTCTCACGGCAAATCGCGCGGATTCGTCGCGGTGAGCGCGACAGATCCGCGCGATTACGGGGAGGCGAGGGCACTACATGCGGCCGAGGAGCTCGGTCTTCTTGCGGGTGAACTCCTCCTCGGAGATCACCCCACGCTTGCGGAGCGCGTCGAGCTGGTCGATCTGGTCGGGGATCGAGGCTTCGGGATTGGGTGCGGGCGCCTGGGTCCCGGCGTGGCCCGCAGCCGACTGGGCCATTCGGTCATAGCGCCGGTTCTCGAGGTCTTCCTTGGCGACGTAGATCTCGTTCTGGACCTTGGTGGGCTTGCGGATGTCGTGGAACTCCTGACGGCCTTCGGCGCCGGCCGACTCGATGGTGAGGTCGCCGGCGCCGATGACCCGCTCGAACACCGACTGGGCCGTGAACACCGTGTTGATCCGGTCGAGGGGGATCTCGACCCCCGACCGGCTGACGATGCCCTCGCGATGAATCAGGCGGTCGGAGGTGACGACGAAGTGCGTGGCGTTCCATCTGGCGTAGGTGGCGCCGAACCACCCGAGCACCCCGAGGATGAGCACACCGACGAGGATGTTCACCACCTGGTTGTCGATGTTGACCAGGACGATGATCCCGATGAGCAGCGCCGCCGTCAGCGAGCCCCCGGAGGGCACCAGGCGGAACCAGTGCGGCTTGAGATCGAGGATCAACTCCTCGTTCGGATGGAGATAGTCCCGGGGAAACGCCACACAGGCAGTGTAGATCGCCGCCGCCCCACCGATCCGGTGGCCCCCGATCTCGATCTTGGCCATGATGTCCGCCGGACCGGAAGCGAGCACCGAGCAAGAGGTCTCAGATGTCGGACCAGCGCCCGAGGCGATCCAGCTGGCAGGGCGAGGAGTACGAGCCCTCGGCGGCCCACCACCGCCTCGCCGACGACTGGTTCCTGGCCCGGCACGCGCCCGGACCGATCGACGTTGTCATCGACGCGGGCTGCGGTACCGGCGAGTTCACCACGCGCCTCGCCGGGCTGGTGCCCGATGGTGCGGTCATCGGTGTCGAGCCCGACCGGTCGATGCTCGAACAAGCAGTACCGCGGTCGGGGCCGAACGGCTCGTTTCGCGACGGCAGCTTCGATCAGACCTTCGTACGCCTCCACGTGCTCGCCCAGAGGCCGGACTGACTCACGCCGAGTCCCCTCGGCTCCTATGGCTCAGCGGTAGACCTTGCGTTGGAACACCCGGTCGTGGGCGACGACGCGGTCGAGGAACACCTTGCCGTCGAGGTGGTCGAGTTCGTGCTGCATGGCACGGGCCTCGAAGGCGTCGCACTCCACGACCCGTTCGGTACCCGCAGGATCGAACCCTCGTACCACGACGGTGCTGTGACGAGCGACGTCACCGGTGAGGTCCGGCACGCTCATGCACCCTTCGCGCCCTACCTCGCGCCCGTGGGCGGTCACAACCTCGGGGTTGAACAGCACCAGCTCACCGTGACACGACTTGGCCTTCTTGTGGCCGGTGATGTCGAGCGCGAACGCCCGCACACCGACACCGATCTGGGGTGCGGCGATGCCGACGCTGTGCGAGCTCGCTCGCATGGTGTCGAGCAGGTCATCGGCCAGCGCGCGGGTGTCTGCTCCGAAGGTGGTGACCGACACGGCGGGTGTGGTGAGCACGGTGTCGGGGATGACGACGACGGGGCGGATCATCGAAGCGGTCAGAGGATGTCGGCGTCGGCGGCGTGCATCGAGCACTCGACCCCCAGCTCCTGGGCCACGGCTCCGAGCGCCGTCTGCAGGCCGTCGGGGCTGACACCGGCGGGCAACGAGACGTCGAGCAACATCGCATACACCGGACGATCGGCCTCGCCGATGACGCGGGTGGTGAGGTCGCTGATGTTCACGCCGTGCTCGGCCAGCACCCGGGCGAACCGGTGCACGATGCCGCGACGATCGGCGCCGTAGACCGACACGCTCCACGGATCGCCCTCCACCGTGTCGCTGGTTCGATCGCTGGCGTGGACCGACACGTCGAGCCCGAGCTCGGATGCCGGGGCCGCCAACGACTCGTGCACCTCGTCGGCTCCGAGCGACTCGGGTACGGCGACGATGAGGACCATGGCGAAGCGCCCCCCGAGGATCGTCATCGACGTGTCCTCGAGGTTGGCTTCGAGCCCGGCGAGGACGCCGGTGACGGCCGCGACCACGCCGGGGCGGTCGGCGCCGATGGCGGTGATGGCCAGCTCGTGCATGTCTCCTCCTCGGATCAGGCCCAGCCCAGCTCGTGCAGCCGGTCGTCGTCGATGCCGAAGTGGTGGGCGATCTCGTGCACGACGGTGACGAGCACCTCCTCGACGATCTGGTCCTCCGAGGAGGCGACCTCGCACAGCGCCAAGCGATAGATCGTGATGCGGTCGGGTAGCTCGAACCCGCCGTAGGCCTCGCGTTCGGTGAGGGGGACCCCCTCGTAGAGCCCGAGCAGCTCGGGTTCGTCGTCGTTGCGGTCGTCGATCACCACGACCAGGTTGTCCATCAGCTCGGCCAGCGCTTCGGGGAGCTGATCGAGCGCGTCAGCGACGAGATCCTCGAAGCGTTCCTCGGTCAGCGGCGGCATCGGCGCAACCATAGCCAGCAACCCTAGGTGGCTGGCTGGCGGTGAGAGCCCGGAATCAGCGTCGCGAGGACCAGGGCACGTCGGCGGGATCGAAGTGACGCATCGACGCGGTCTGGCTGGCGGTGGCGAGCCAGCGGCCATCGGGACTCCACACGTGGCCGATCCCGTGCCCGTAGTCGCCGACGGCGCCGTGGGCCCGCAGGTCGAGCAGGACCCACTCGCACGGCTCGAACTCGCCGACGCGGATGGTGTTGTCGAGGCTGGTGCCGCCGGCGAACACACCGAACCCGTGGGCCACCGACATCGGCACCATGTCGGCGATGAAGGCGGCGACGGCGGGGGTGATGGGCTCGGTGTCGCGTCGGCGGGCCCACACGCACACCCGGCCCGGCCCGGGATCGGGGTGGTCGACGATCGTGGCGCCGCGCAGTTCGACGAGCTTGGTGAAACCGATGTTCTCGGGCAGCGACGGGGCGACCTCGGCCTGGTCGGCGAAGGCCGAGAAAGGGCTCGTCCAACTCGTGGAGTCGTCGGGCGCGCTGACGGTGGGCATGTGTTCGAACGCGCCGGTGAGGCCGTCGTCGCGGGGGTATCCGGTGGCGCCGAGCGAGGCGAAGATGGTGGTGCCGTCGGGGCCGCTGCCGGTGACCCGCACCTGGTTGGTGCGCCTGCCGGGGGCGAGGACCTCGGCGTGCACGTCGACGGTCTCGTCCTGGGCGATGGTGGAGACGAACTGGGTGGTCATCCACAGCGCCTGGCGGGCCGAGACGAGCTCGGCGGCGGCCACCGACACGGCGATGGCGGTTCCCCCGTAGAGGCGGGCGTCCATGCGCGACAAGTGGGCTTCGACCACGAATCGGTAGCGTCCTTCGCCCTCGGCGGGATGCAGGCCGAGGAGCTCGGCGTCGGAGTGCACGGGCCGCAACCTAGGGACCGGGCGATCGGCTCGCCAACCCGACAGTTGACGTGTGCGGGTGGGTGTCAGTCTCCGATGAGGTCGTCGAGGCGGGCACGCGCGGCGTCGAGTGCCTGCTCGGCCTCGTCACCCGACCCGAAGCGGGCGATCCGCACCCGTCCCCGGTCCTTGAGGATCTCGCTCGCTCGCTTCTGGTCCGCCGACTCGGTGCGGGCGCTCCACAGCTTGGGATGCTGGGCCTCGATGCGGCGTTGCAGCGGGCCGCCGGGCTGGTTGACGACCCTCCGGGCGCGGCCAGCCACGCCACTGCCGCGGCCGTAGTAGACGAGGTTGTCGCCGATCCAGAGGGTGAACACGCCGGGTTCGTCGCCCGAACCGGTCTCGAGGTCGTCGACGGCCTCGGTGGGTCCGGAGGTGAGCGCGGTCACCAGGTCGGAAGCGGGGCCCGAGGTGGGGGTGGCCAGGTCGGATTCGGGTTGCGGGGCGGGCGCCTTGGGCGCCTCGTCCGGCGTCTGGCGCAGCCGGTTCCACATGATCCACATGAACACCGCGAGCACGGCCGCTCCCAGCGCCGCCCACTGGGGTTGAGGCTGCTTGCTCCTCGACACCACGTACTGACCTCCTACCGCTTGCCGGGGTCATCAGGCTGCCACAGCCGGGCCGCTCGCGCAGCGATGTCTCGACGCGCGGGTCAGGGCGAGTCGGTGCCCGCCAGCCGGGCGAGGTTGTCGAGGGCCTGCTCGGTGTTGGTGATCATGCGGGTCACCGCGGCCCTCCCCCACCGGCTCTGGTCTTGCCGACGCCGATCACGGTGTAGCCCGAGGCCGAGTCGTCGAGATCGACCAGGTCGTTGATCGGCACGAGGCGAGCCCCGGGATCGACCTCGAAGGACGGGGTGTGGGCCGAGGGCACGTCGGTCTCGAACCAGGTGGCATCGACGAGGCGGCGGCGCACCCGAACGGTGGTCTCCTCGCCGTCGGCGAGCAAGACGATGCGGTGCCGGTCGGAGTCGCCCGCCTCGAGCGTGCCCCGCCGCCGTGAGAGTGCGGTGCTCGGCGTAGAGGGTCTGTTCGACCTCTGACGGAGGACCGGGACGTGAGCCGTTCAGTGAGGACCGGCCTGGCCGTGGATGGGCGGCGGACCCTCGTAGTCGTGGTTGTCGAACTCGTCGACATCGCGATGGCGTCGGCGAACCCACCAGGCGAGGAAGAGCACGACGAAGATCGAGCCGGCGAGCAGCAGGAGCTCCATGTCACCCACGGTAGACCCCAGGCATCGAGGAACCGGCGTGGCGGGCCGGGTGGCCGAGGATGGGATGCGTTGCATCCACGCGGCACTCGACGCCGCCGAGCAGGAGGTGCTTCGCTAGGCGATCGCCCGGCTGCTGCCGGTGCCATGCCGTGCCGTGCCGTGCGAGTGCCGATCCCGACCCCGATCCCCCGCCTTCGATCCCCGATCTCTCGATCCCTGGAGCTGTGCAATGTCTGGTCCCGAGTCGATGCCCCCCGCCCCCGAGGTGTCCTTCGCCAGCGACAACACCGCCGGGGTCGCGCCCGCGGTGATGGAGGCGCTGGCGGCCGCGAACACCGCCTCCGCGCTCGCCTACGACGCCGACGCCTGGTCCCAGGCGCTCACGGCCCGCTTCGCCGATCTGCTCGGCCGGCCGATCGAGGTGTTGACCTGTTGGGGCGGCACGGGCGCCAACGTGGTGGGGTTGGCGTCGGTGCTGGAGTCGTGGCAGGCGGTGATCTGCGCGGAGTCGGCGCACCTGGTGACCGACGAGTGCGGGGCGCCGGCGCGCTTCACCGGGGCGCTGCTGGTCACCGAGCCCTGCGAGGACGGCAAGCTGACCCCGGCCGCGGTCGATCGGCGCATCGAGTGGTTGGGCAACCAGCACCACCCCCAGCCCGGAGTGGTGTCGATCAGCCAGGTGACCGAGCTGGGTGCGGTGTACTCGCCGGGCGAGATCGCGGCGATCGCCGAGCGGGCCCACGCCGCGGGCATGTACCTGCACGTGGACGGGGCACGGATCGCCAACGCGCTGGCGGCCACGGGGACCGACCTGGCGGCGATGGTGGCCGACACCGGGGTCGACGTGATGACGTGGGGGGCGACCAAGAACGGGGCGATGTACGGCGAAGCGGTGCTGTACCTGCGGCCCGAGCTGGCCACCAACGCCCGGTTCGTGCGCAAGCAGGCGGGCCAGCTCCCGTCCAAGACCCGGTTCGTCGCCGCGCAGATGCTGGCGTTGCTCGACGACGACCTGTGGTTGAGCCATGCGGCGCACGCCAACGCCATGGCGACGCTGCTCGCCGAGCGGGTGCGGGGGATCGACGGGGTCGAGGTGATCGACGAGCCGCAGGCCAACGCGGTGTTCGTGCGGCTCCCTCACGAGTGCATCGCGCCGTTGCAGGAGTGGTCGTTCTTCTGGGGGTGGGACGAGGCGGCGGGCATGGTGCGCTGGATGACCCACTTCGCCACCACCCCCGACGACGTCGACCGCTTCGCCGCCGGCGTCGAGGCGGTGCTCGCGGCGCGGTAGCTCCGGGCGCCGGGTCACCTCACTGCTGGATCCTCGACCTGGGACGGGTCCTGGTGATCGTGCGCCGAGCGGGGCTCGGCGACGCCTTCGATGCGGACGAGCATGGCTGCGGATGAGTTCGCCGCCGCCTCCGCCGGTCGGAGGCGCATCCGAGCCTCCATCTGGACTGTCGTCGGAGCCGGCCATGGGCTCGGAGTCGTCCATGTCGTCGGTGTCGGAGACCTGGTCGATCGGGGCGGTCGCGTCGCCGTCGTCGCCGTCGTCGTCTCCGCATGCCGCGCCGGCCAGCAACACGAGTGCGGCCAGCGCCACGAGCATGCTCCGCATTCTCTTGGTCACTCCTCGACCCCTCTCTGCCTGGGTCCGCAGCCAGCTCCAGATATCAGGGTCAACCTACGACTGGGCCTATGGAGGGCCGCTACTCATCGACCCCTCCGCTGCTACTCATTCGGCTCGATGACGACCCATCGTTCACGCGAGGCTGTGCACATCTTGATGCGCGAACGGGCGCATCGCAATGTAGACTCGTGGCCATGCGTACGACAGTCGATCTCGACGGCGACACCGCACAGGCCATCGATCAACTGCGACGCGAGCACGGCATGGGGCTCTCCGAGGCGGTGAACACCCTCATCCGCCGAGGTCTGCTCCCCCGGCCCGACGCGGACTCGTTCCGTCAACAGACCAGATCGCTCGGCATCAAGATCGATGTGTCGAACACCGCCGAAGCGCTCGAGACCCTCGAAGGCGTGGATCACCGGTAGTGCTCGTCGACGCCAACATCCTCCTCTACGCGGTCGACGAGGACAGTCCCCACCACCTGCCGGCCCGCACCTGGATCGAGTCGGCACTCGACGGCGACCGCCGGGTGGGGATCCCGTGGGTGTCGTTGTCGGCGTTTCTCCGGATCGTCACCAACCCGAGGGCCACTCGCGATCCTCTCTCCCCTGTTGAGGCGTGGGAGCTCGTCGACGCGTGGCTCGATGCCCCGATCGTGTGGATCCCGCAGCCGGGTCAGGGCCACCGCGCCATCCTCGGCGACCTGGTTCGTCGTCACGATCTTCGTGCGAATCTCATCGCCGACGCGGTGCTTGCCGCCCTCTGTGTCGAACACGGGCTCACGATCGTGTCCGCCGATTCGGACTTTGCTCGGTTCCCCGAGATCGACTGGCTCAATCCCCTCGCCTGATCGGGCCCTTCGGCTGCGTCACCCATCGAGGAACCCAAGGCATCGGCCACAGTGCACACGCTCGATGACGTCTTGCTCATGTCATCGTTCGTTGACATGAGCAAGATGGATACGGCCGAGCAAGAACGTCAGCGCCCACTCGCCTCCTGAGATCCCATCCGGTAGCGACGGGCGCCGCCTGATCAAGCCCTTCGGCTCCCGCCTCCGGTGCCCGACGTGGCTGTCGACTGGGCAGACACCAACGCTCGGCGGAAGGCAGCGAAGCGTCGATAGCGTCGGTCGAAGTCGGCGACGACCTCGTCGAGCGACTCGCCTCCGCTTGCCTGCCGGCACACACCGAGTCCCACCACCATCTCCGCAACTGTCAGGTATTGGTCGCGCTGCTTGGCCCCGAGCACTCGCTCGACGGCCCGCTCGGTCACCTCGCCGGCCCGTGCCAACCGGTCGGAGAAGTCCTTCGCCGGCTGTGGGGCATCGAGGAGCCGTTCGGCCAACGATGTTGGGTTGATCTCGACAACTGCACTCGGCTGGCGACGCGCCTCGAGCTCCCCCAGGTGGGCTCGCCGATCGACTGCGGTTCGCCGTAGCTGGGCATCGGCAACCGGAGCAGTCCCAGGCGCCACCGCGGTGGCGCACAACCAGGCGGCAGCAAAAGCATCCACCTCCACACGACCCCACGGGGCGCGATCAGCGGCGGTGGCCGCGACGACGCCTGCCGGGTCGTCGGCAACCGCCGCGACCTGGGCGGCAAGGAGGGGTTCGGTCCGGGGGTTCGCTGTGGCGATCTCGAGAGCCTGTTGTCGGGGGTGGAGCTCGAGCAGCACCTCGAAGCGCCGGGTGGTGGGGTGGGCGCGCCAGGCCCGAGCGGCGCACGCAGCGGCATCGGAGGAGTGCCCGAGCTGGTGGTGAACCGCCGCGGCGAGGTCGGCCAGCGCTGCCAGGTCGTAGGAGTCACGGCCCTGCTCCAGCGCCTCATCCAACACCTCGGCCGCAGCGACAGGGTCGGCCTCCTCGAGATGGCGCAGAGCGAGCCACCGGCGGATGTCGAGTTGGGTGCCCCCGTCGAACCGTGGCGCCTGGTCGGCGACCTCGGCCAGCCCGCCGAGGTGTTCGTTGATGCCGAGCAGCAGGTCGAGCCACCGCCTCCGCCGCCAGCCCGGGGTCGCCACGATCTGTGTGCCGAGCCGTTCGGCCATCGCGGCCAACAACTCGTCGTCGAGCGAGGTGGCGCTGGGTCGTGGTGCGGTGAGGTTTCCGAGCGACGGGAGCGGCGTCAAGATGGCCATGTCATCCAGGACCGACACGATCTCTTCGGCTCGGGCGACGGGATGGCGCCGGTCGTCGCTGCCGATGGCCTGGATGTATCGGTCCCTGGCCTCTCGAAGCAGGTCGTCGTCGACGAGCAGTTGCGGCCGCTCGTCATCATCGACGGTCGCGACGATCAGGGGCAGGAGGTGGCGGTACCCCTTGACGGCGGTCTCGGTCTCGCCCGCGAGGAACCGCTCGCCGAGTGCAACGAGTAGATCCTCAACGTCGGCGGTCAGCTCGGGGTGGGCGAGTTCGGGGTCCTCGTACCAGCGACGGCGGTTCCACCGGGGCTCGGCCCCCAGGATGCGCTCGGCCGTCGAGTGCACCGAGGCGACGAGCGCGTCGTGCGACCCCGCCTCCGGCGGATGGAAGGAATCGAGGAATGGCCGTCGTTGGGAGGGGCGCAGCGAGCGGGCGTAGGCGACCACGGCGTCACGCACTCCGTCGGGGCCGAGCGTAGCGAGGCGGTCCTCGAGCTCGGCGAGGAAGTCGTCCACCGGTAGGTTCTCTCGCGGCACCACCACACCGTAGGGCCACATGAGGAGCACCTGTGCTGGATCCCGAGCTGAGCGACGACGACGTGCAGGCAGTGATCGATGCCGTGGCAGCCGAGGACCGTGTGGCCGGCCACCATGCCCAGTTCGTGTGGGACGGGTTGACCGCCGGAGAGGGTCCCGAGATGGTGACCCAGGCCGGGTTGCAGAACTGGTTGTGGTGGCTGTTGCCCAAGCGGACCATGGGCGAGACCGATCTGTGGAGCGAGGTCGCGGCGGCCGGTGCCGACCTGTTCGAACGGCTGGGTGCGGCCCGATATGCCGAGATCTGTCGCAGCGAGACGACCGCAGGTGTGCACCAAGCGTGGGCGCGGTCGGCCAATGCCGGGGTCACCGAGTGCCGCAAGGCCCAGGACGGCTCGGGAGTCGAGCCGCCGTCACTCGACGACTTCGAGTGGAGCGAGGTGTTCGGCTCCTGGGAGAACGACGCTCGCGACGCGGTCGAACAGGCCCTCGAGGCGGCCATCCACCAAGGCACGCTGGCGCCGGGTGCGCGCGGGTGGAGGGCGAGAGCAGCCGAGGTGTGCCGGGCGACGATCGACGCCGAGCTGCCTGGTGTGGGGCAATCGTTGCGCACGATGGTGCACAGCGAACGGGCTGGACGGTGGGCGGCGCCGTTCTGGGTGCCGGCCGACCAGCACGCCGATCGCGAAGCGATGGTGCCCCGGGTGCTGGTGGCGCCTGCAGCGCCCGACGACGACGCGTTGGTCGAGGCCTGGACTCCGTTGCGGTGGTTGGTCGAACGCTGTGGCGAGGGGCTGACCCTCACCGCGTCGAACTACATTCCTCCGGCGGTGGTTCGCGAGGCTGTCGAACGCTTCGGGTGGTGGCGCTGGGAGAAGGGGCCTCGCAGCGAGGCCGACGTCTTCGAGTTGGGCGACCTGCGGGACGCGGCGGTGCGCATGCGACTGCTCCGACGGCGGGGACGTTCGTTGACCGCCACCAAGCACGGGATGCAGGGTCTGGCGTCGCCGAGCGCGTGGTGGCCGACCGTGGTCACTGAGGTGGGCGGCGAGCACGAGCATCCGCAATCGGCGGCCGAGGAGCTGGCGATGTTGATGGTCGGCCAAGGACGGCTCGACGGCTCGGATCTGGTGGCCCGAGCGGCGGGGCGGCTCGCGGCGCAGAACTGGCAGGTGGCGCCTGAAGAGGCACACCGTGTGCACCGCTCGGTGGTGGTCAGGACCCTTGTTCGCTGGGAGGTGCTCGGGCTGGCCGGGTCGATCGAGTCTCGGTGGGAACCCGGACCCAAGGGGCCTCGTCAGGTGCAGCCGGCCGAGTGGTGGCTCACCCCTGTGGGTGACACCGCGGTCACCGCCTGGATGCACCGCCGGGTGTGTGGTCCCCGCGACCACCCCGCCTGAGCGGGTGGGATCCATCGGACCGGTCGGTGGGTGGCAGGAGGTGAAGCGGCACCACCGACCGAGGAGCACGAGGTGATGGTCAGGGTTCGACGCGCTCGATGCCTCCGATGCGGTCGAGGTCGCGGTCGAAGCTGGCGACTCGGCCCACGCCAGTGGTCTCGGCGTTGGCGACGAGGTAGGCGTCGGCGAAGTCCATGCGGTCGACCTCGTAGAGCTCGACGGTCCGGAGGACCAGCGCCGGGTCGACGCAGATGACCGACTCGAACGCCACCAGGGACCGGATGGCCTCGGCGATGACCGGTCTCGGCACCTCGTAGAACGACTCGAGCACGTACACGGTCTCCGCGATGATCAGGTCCGGCACCAGCAGGAGTTCCCCTGCGCCGAGGTAGGCCGTCGCTCTACTGGCGAGGCGCGGCGGGTCGCCGGTGAGGTGGCGGACCAGCACGTTCGTGTCGACGAACGCGGTCATCGGCGCCGGTGCGAGCGAGCCGTGCGGGTGGAGCCGACAACGTCGTCCCAGGCAACGTTTCGCTTCGCCGCGGGTACGGGGATGGACCCGGCGAGGTCGAGGAAGTGTGGCGTGCGGGCAAGCACCGCTCGGTCGCCCTCGACCCGGAAGACGAGGTGGTCGCCGGCGGCGATGCCGAGCGCGTCTCGCACGGCCTTCGGGACGGTGACCTGGCCCTTCGAGGTGACCTTGGCGGTGATGTCCATCGTCGATTCCTTACTTCTATACCAAGGTAAGGATACCGGGCGGATCGCGCTCACGGCGCTTCGGCTCGTGTCCGGCGGACGACGATGTCGAGACGCCACCGGGCTTCGATCGGGTCGAGGGCCTGCCAGCGGATGCCGGTGCGGTAGCGGCGGTCGGGCCAGGTGATCCACGCGGTGCCGGCGTCGTCGACGAACAGGGTCTTGTAGCCGCCAGGGATGTCTCGCCGACCGAAGGCCCACAACCGGTGATCGGGTCCGTCCTTGTCCACCTGGCCGATGAAGGCCAGATCGCAGTCGTCGGCTGTCGGGGCGCACTGGTGGTTGCCGGGGAGGGAACCGAGGAACGCGGCCAGGGCTCGGTCGGCCTCGGCGCGCTCGGGCGTTGGCAGGACGGGCACGAGCCGTCCCGCCATCGAGTTGACCAGCACCGTGGCGAGCGGACGAGGGGCGGACGCGGGGACGAAGCACTGGCACCAGGGCGCGCCGGGCCACCCGCCCGGTGGGCCGAAGTGGCAGTCGATCGGTTCGAGCAGCGCGTCGAGCCGATCGGAACGGTCGGTGAGCAGCCGGAGGCGGTGGAGGGCGCGCACCACCGTGGTCGCCACCGCCGGCGTGGTGTCGGGCAGCGTGGTGCCACCGACGGCGGCGTCGACCTCGAGGCGGCGCAGGGCCGCCAGCACGTCGGGCCGGGTGAGCTCGATCGACTCGGTGCTCGACGGATCGGTGTCGCCGAGGAGCACCGCGAGGAGGTGACCGGCAACATCGGCGTCGAAGGCGGCGTGGTTGGCATCGGCCCACTGCTCGATCCGACCCACCCACTCGTCGTGGCGTGCCCGGTGGTCGACAGCCAGCGATCCGAAGTCGAGCTGGGCTGGTTCGGGTCGGTTCAGCGCGTTGATGAGCTCGAACGCCCAGTCGGGCACGTCTTCGTCGTCGAGGCGGTCCTCGTCGAATCGACAACCGCAACAGATGGCCTGGTGCCAACACAGCGGGCATCGTTCGACGTCGCATCCGGGGTGGTGGAGCGACCCGGGCAGCACCCCGCAGTCGCCGCACCGTTTGGTGGCTCGGGGCCACCCGGGTTCGTTGCCGTAGGGGCAGCGGTCGACGGGTCGACCGTCGAGGTGGAAGACCGCAGTGCACCCGCCGGCCGCGAGCATCTCGTCGTAGCAGAAGTTGCAGATCGCCATGGAGCAAGTGTGGCGAGGGGGTGTGACACTGGCCGTGGCGCATCAGATGGGCACGATCCTCACCGGCGTGGGAGCGCAGACCGCTGCCATGTCGTGGGGGTCGCTGCTGATCACCACGATCTCCTCGACGCTGGTGCCCCTGACCGTTGCACCGAGGTGGGCGTCGGCGACGCTGGACACCACCCCGGTCGACACGAGGCTCGCCGCGGTGTTCGCGGCGTGGCCATCGAGCTGGTGATCGCGGATGCCGAAGCGGTTGAGCAGGGTGGCTGCGGGGTCGGTGCGGTCCCATCCGGCTTCGACCCGCACAGAGGTCGGTACGACCGCTTCGACGACTCGGCCACGACGACGCCGAGAGGCAACGCCTTCGAGATGGGCGAGCACGTTCCGGTGCTTCGGATGGGTCGTGGCCGCCAGTGCTTGTACCGCCTCGTTGTCGAGCACGATCGTTCTCACGCCGACAGCGCCAGTTGTGCCTCTGCCCACAGCAGGACGTCGTCGGCGTCAGCGCCGGGGCGGCGAGCGAGGACCGCCTCGGCTGCCGACGCGATCAGGTCGGGCCGGTCCGCCAGCGGTGAACCGTCCTGGGTGGCCAGCGCCTGGGCCACCTCGGCGAGGCTGGGGCGCGCATCGGGGTTCTCGTCGTAGTGGAGGCGAAGGGCGCTCTCCATGACGAGGGTCTCCAGTGCGCGGCGGAGCGCGGTGGCGGTCATGGTGGTCACCGACGGCGCCGCCCCGAGCTGCTCGACGGCGAGCGCAGCGGCGTCACGAAGATTCGACGGCAACCGCATCGACGTGTTGACCGTCGCAGTATCGCCCGCGTCGAGAAGCTGGTTGATCTGCTCCAGCACCACGGGGTCACTCACAGGGGCTAGTGTACCACGCTGCTGTGGTACAGCGACTCGGTTCCAGCCGGACCGATCACCATCTCGTCGCCTCCAGCCGGTTCGGCCAGATCGTCGTGCCGGAGGTGAGCTCGTGGAGCGACCACCAGTGGAGCTCGTCGTCGAAGACCACCGAGTCGAGAAGGAGATAGCCGTGGTCGGCCAGGTCTCGGCGAAGGCGAAGGAACGCCTCGGCATCGTGATCGCCCACGACAGGTTCGTCGTAGAGACAGGTGAGCCTCGACTCGATGATGAGCCAGCGGTTGGTCACGGCCGGGGTGGCACACGGGTGCTGCGCCGCCTCGACCAGTGGCGATGGGTCATCAGCCCACGAGCGGACCGAGTCCCGCGTGAACCCCTTGTACCAGGACTGGGGCGACCCTCGGTGGTCGAGGCTGAACACGTCGGGCCAGGTCGCCCATCCGATCGTCGGATCGGCCCGGGCGAGGTCGACCACGTCCTCGGCGCGGGTCAAGCGGAGTTGGTCCCAGGGCGGCCAGCCTTCGTTGCCGGCACGACAGAGATCGCGTTCGTAGGTGTGCATCATGCACCCCCTTCAAGTCGTCGAACTGAAGGGGGTGAGGCGTTGACCGAGCCGATGCCGCTCACCCCGACCGGCACCTCGAGCAGATCGTACCGAGAGGCACCGACAGCGGGCGGCGACCTCGGCTCGTGCCAGCTCGCTGAGGTGTACGAGAACCTGCCGGCGAGCCATCACCACATGGTCGATCATATGGTCGTTCGTTGGCCGGGCACCGCGGCTGGCCGACGACCCCCTTACCCCGATGGCGCGCGCTCCGGGCCGGACTCCGCGGCGATCTGTGCCGCTACGCCCGCCCCGACCTTGACCTCCATGCGGCTACGGCGAGGTGGCCAGGTTGTAGCGCTCAGCGACCTCGCGCGAGAGGCGCCGAGTGGTTGGGGTCGACACCTGCTTTGCCCCGAGCAACGCTGTCTCGTAGGGGATGGTGT
The DNA here is from genome assembly GCA_034521975.1 of Acidimicrobiales bacterium. Classification (NCBI taxonomy): domain Bacteria; kingdom Bacillati; phylum Actinomycetota; class Acidimicrobiia; order Acidimicrobiales; species Acidimicrobiales bacterium. The sequence continues at coordinate 487,579 of JAXHLR010000004.1, forward strand.
CGCCCTCGCTGGTCACCTTCCATCCGGGCTCGTCGTGGGAAAGACCGCTCACCTGCTGAGCCGTGAGCCCATCGAGCTGCTCGAGCACATGGTCGATCGTCTCGCGCTCGGCGTTGGTGAAGACGCTGAGGTCGGGATCCCGAAGTGGGACGAGGCGGTGCTGCTCTCGACCGAGGAAGTCCTCGACCTGTGTCTCCGCAGCACCCGAGTCGACGAGCTGACGACGCACGGGCACAAGCTGGCGCGGTGCCGGGCAGTGCTCGAGCCGCTGGAACTCACAGCCCGAGATAGCAGCTCCGTGACGGCGGACATGAGTGAACTCGGCGAAGAAGATCGCCTTGTTGAGCTTGGTCGCTCCACCCGCCCGGTCGCCCCGGAGCCGATCGGCCAGGTACAGGAGCAGCTCGGTGAACTTTGACTTGTCGTACACCACGTCCGTGACCCCCATGCTACGCGGGACGTGTGACACTCATGATGCTCCTGCCTGGTCCTGGCGGGCTGGAGGAGTCCCCCAGATGGTGATGCCGAGGGCGTAGAGCAGCGCGTGGTCGAGCGCGAGGAGTCGGTCGGTGCCCAGTCGGCCGACAGGTTCGCGATCGAGGAGCGCCTGGGGGATCGTCACGAGGTTGTCGCAGCTCACCACGCTCCGCTCGGGGAGGCCCTCGTCGGGCCCGACGTCGACCTCGGACCGGATGCCCCGGATCGTTCTGGTGATGGGCGCACAGGTCACCGAGGTCAGCACCTCGATGGCAGCGTCGCGGGTGACGACACACACGGGGCGCCGACCGGCGGGGGGACCGAGGTCAGCCCAGACGACGTCGCCCCTGGCTACCACTCGGGCGCGGCGCCGGCGGCAAGCCGGCGCGCGGCCTCGACCAGGGCAGGATCCTGTGGGGTCCGTCGGTAGGCCGCCCTCAGGGCTTCATCGGCCTCGCGCTCCTCGGCCGCGGCGAGCACCGCTGCGGCGCCACGCCGGAGGAGCTCGGAACGACTGGTGCCCTCGGCCGCGGCCAGCCCGTCGAGGCGCGCCACCAGTTCGTCATCGAGCTGCACGAGGACCTGCCGACGAGTCATGCCCATATGGTAGATCATATGGTCGCTTGGCGTCCGAGGTCAGCTCATCGGGTGGCCACGCTTCCGGCGGGAACGACCGGAGCATCGGCCGCTCGAGTTCGAACAACCAGAGATCGAGCCGGTCGATGGCATCGGCGAGAGACCGATGCTGGCGGTACATGCCCCCGCTCCGGTCTCCTTGGTCCGGGGTCCACCCGCAGTACTCGTAGGCGTGGCCGCCGTCGTCGAGGTTGAGGTAGCGCCGGGTGTCGTAGTGCTTGTACAGGTGGATGTGGCGCCGCCGCGGGGCCGACAGTCGGAGCATGTACATGAACTCGCCGGGGTGAAACGACGGGAGATCTGGGGACTTTCGGGCGAGGAGGGCGACTCGTTCGAGCGGCTCCCACTCGGCCGTGTCGACGTCGTCCCACGTGGTGCGGAACGCTCGGGGCATCGGTGACTCCTTCAGGAAGTCGAACTGAAGGAGATGAGGTGCCTGTCAAGCGGGTGCCGCTCATCCCGATCGGCATCACGAACAGATCGTACCGAGGGGCACCGACAGCGAACGTGGGGCTAGCGGGTGTCAGGAGCCTGGCGAACTCGTGGTCGACCAGGTCGAGTCACCGCCAGGTCATGCCAGGGTGGCGGGAGCAACGGCGAGGCCTTCCGCAGCGGCGCCGGCGTGAAGGCGCTTGTCCCACACCGCCAAGGTGAGATCCGTGGTGCCGAGCGCACACGCGCTGGCGAGGTGAACGGCATCAGCTCCGCGGAGCTGATGGGTTGCTGCGAGCGAACCGGCGACACGCTCGACATCGGCGGACAACTCGACGGGACGCATCGATGCCCAGAACCGCTGCCAGTCAGCCCCAGCCGCGGATGCTTCGGACGCGGTCAGATCGTGGTTGCGTGCGGCCGCTGCGAGCGCTGCGCACACCTCGGGATGGGCAAGTCGACTGGACAGGGCGACATCGCACCCGTTCCACAACGCCGCGGCGATGTCGGACCCGACCTCATCGACCACGAGCTTCACGAGCGCGCTCGAATCGAAGTAGACGAGGGCCACGTTCAGCGACGCTGCTCGCCGACGATGTCCGCAACCGGTCGTTTCGGCGTCGGCCGGGGCCGGTCACCTGCGACCGGCCGGGTGGAACTGTCCGGGCGACTGATGACTCCCTCGGCAGTGAGTCTGTCGATGACCGGCGCCGAGTCGAGGCCGACGATTCGCGCGACCGGAGTTCCTCGATCGGTGATGACGACGTCGTTCCCTTCGCGTGCCGCCTCGATCCACCGGCTGAGGTGGGCTCTGAGCTCGGTGACGGCAACGTCCATGCCGCAACTGTACATCACAAGGAGCAGTCATATGTACAGGCGCGATGAGAGGACGGGTTCCCCGGTGCGGCTCAGGCCTCGGTGTCGGTGCTGACCATCCAAGGAACGCCGTAGCGGTCGGTACAGGCGCCGAAGCCGGGCGACCAGAACTGCGGGGCGAACTCCATCTCCACCTCTCCCCCATCGGCGAGGGCCTCGAAGACCCGCTTGGCGGTGTCGATGTCGGGGGTGCTGTAGGTGACGGCCACGCCGGTCTTGGGGCCGTCGTCGCCGGTGGGGTCGTCAGAGCCCATGATCATGGCGCCGTCGAAGGTGAGCGACGCGTGCATGACGTGGTGGGGTTCGGCGCCGGGCATCGGTTCGGCGTCGTCGGGGAGCTCCGCGTGGGTCATCACATAGAGCTCGCCGCCGAAGATCTCGTGGTAGTGGGCGAAGGTAAGGCCGGGATCAGCGGGTGGTGAAGCGGCTCATGAACTCCCACGCGTCGCGGGTGGCGTCGATGTCGAAGGTCGTGTGGCCGACGATCGCCTCGATCGATCGGCTGAACTCGCTCGAGGGCCAGGTGTGGCCGCCGTCGAGGACGATGTAGAACTCGACGTCGGCGCCGTCGGGGCAGTCGTACACCCGGTGGATCACCTCGTCGGTGAGCTCGTGGTCGGTGTGGTCGGAGGCGCAGCCGTTGCGTTCGGCGAAGGTCGAGACGGTCGCCGGATGGCCGTCGCCGTCGAGGTCGACCGGTGGCGGTTCGGTGGCGGGATCGACGAGGTCGGGGACCTCGGAGGTGTCCTCGTCATCGGAACCCGGGATGGCGGAGATGTCGACTCCCCCGTTGAACAGCAGGATCGGGTCCGCGGTGCCGTGGAACGACACGATCGGGACGGGTCGACTCTGGCCACAGGGGTCGACGTCCATGATCCCGGCGACGGGGGCGGCAGCCGCGAGCACCTCGGCCCGCTCGCAGATGAGCATCGAGGTGAACATGGCCCCGTTGGAGAGACCGGTGGCGTAGACGCGCGACTCGTCGATGCACAGGGTGGAGGTCACCTGGTCGAGGACGGCGTCGAAGTAGACGACGTCGGGGTTGGGCGATTCGGAGCTGATGTTCCAACGGACGGGAACGTCGGTGCCGTGCGGGTAGACGACGACGAAACCCTCGTCCTCGGCGAGATCGGAGTATGCCGTCATGCCGGCGTGGATCTCGGCGCCCTCCATCAGCCCGTGGAAGTCGAACACGACCGGTCGCGGTGTCTCGCCGTCGTGGGCGCTCGGGACGGTCAGCAGGTAGCGGCGCTCCACGTCGTCGACGGTGAGGGTGCGCTCCTCCTCGACGACCGGGGCATCGGCGTCGGTGCCACAACCAGGCGACGCGTGGCTGACCGGTTCGGGTTCCGTGGGTTCGGTGGTCGGGGCGTCGGGCTCCGCTGCCGAGCCGTCGTCGTCGTTGCCATCGCCGTCGTCTCCGGCGCAGGCGGCGAGCAGCAGGATCACGGCGACGAGGGCGGCGCTGATGCTCATGACGCTCGCGCCAGCGCGTTGGTTCACGGCTGCGCGCGTGGGCATTTGCGAACCGTAGTCAGGAAACATGGCGTGAGCACTGGAGCACGGTCGCTCAGAGCAGGGTGATCGACGCGGTGAGTTTCAGGGCCTGCCGTGTCGGCCACCGGCGGTCGGTCGTGATCAGCTCGTCGGCCGAGCGCTCGACCGCGGTCGCGATCACGAGCGCGTCGGGGAGCCGAAGCCGAGCGTGATGGGCCCGAAGCGCAGCCGCTCGACGCGCGATCGAGGGATCCAGGTCGACGATCTCGATCGGCAACTGCTCGAAGAGGTCCTCGACGACGGCGACTTCCCGGTGCCCTCGGCGTTGCGGGCCGACGAGACACTCGGTGAACGCCGACGCGGCCATGGCGAGTCGATCTCGGCTGCCCATGATGCGGGCAATCGCGGCGTTCGCTGTCTCGTGATGGGCGTCGTCAGCGTCGAGCAGTCCGATGACCACGCCGGCGTCGAGGTGGATCAGTCCCACTCGTCGCGGAGGGTGTCGAGGTCGTGCTCGGCGTAGACGCCGGTGAGCTGACCGGCGAAGTCGGCGAGGACGTCACGCTCGCGTTCGAGGACGACGCGCCCGGGCCCGTCGGCCCGTGCGACGAGTCGCTGGCCGGCTTCGAGTCCGGCGGCTCGCAGCTCAGCGGCCGGGATGGTGATCTGGTGCTTCGAGCTGATCGTCGTAGCGCCTCGCCGACTGTCCTTTACCTTTCCCATGAATGTAAAGGATACCCGATTCGTGGTGGAGCGCAACGCTTGCTGGGCGTTGGCTGCTCAGGGGTGGACCAGTTCGACGTGTCGTCTCGACGTTGCCGCGAGCGGTTCGAGGTCGTCGTGATCCGCGGTGACGATCTCGTCTCCGTCGTGGGCGAGCAACACGACGGCGGCGTCGACGACATCGAAGAGGCCCGCGGCTCCCAGCAGTTGCCCGGCAGCTCGCCCCAGTTCCTCGTCGAGCGGTCGAACGTCGATGCCCGCCAACGCCTGGGACAGCCGGGCCTGGCGCGGCCCCCCACGCCATACCTGCCCGAGAGCTCCTGCGTGGGTGAGCGGCAGGTCGCCGTCGATCTGGGCAGCCTTCAAACGGACCCACATGGCTCGCTCGTTGCGCTCCAGCGCGACGAGCGCTCCGCTGTCGAGCACGACGGTCACGCCGACGTCGCCTTGGGTCCGGATGACCGGCGCCGACCGCGGACGACCGTCGCCCGCTCGCGGTCCTCACGCCGCTGTGCGGTGATCTCTTCGGGGGTGATCTCGCCGAACTCGCTCTCGAAGTCCGAGACCGCAGCGGCGAGCATGGCGAGCTTGTGGTCGCGTCGGATCCTGTCCTCGAGCGCGGCGCTCACCCAGCCGCTGACGGACTCGGCTGCCCCGGAGCGCACGGCCTGTTGACCGGCCTCGATCAGCTCCGGATCGACCGTCACCGTCAACCGCTGCTTCTTCGCGCTCATACTTGCATGGTAACAGCGGTAGTACGCTTCGCATACCCCTCGCGGTACCGGCGGACCGGAACGGGAATACCCCAGTGGGTATCGGGGTTGCAGAGAGGTGAGCCGTCGAACCCCCGCCGGCTCATCCCCCTTGAGATGGAGATTCCACCATGGCCCTGCACCTCGGCGACGAAGCCCCCGACTTCACCGCGATGACCACCGACGGAGAGCTCTCGTTCCACGACTGGAAGCGGGGCTCGTGGGCGGTCTTCTTCAGTCACCCCGCCGACTTCACGCCGGTGTGCACCACCGAGCTGGGCCGTACGGCGGCGCTCGAGAGCGAGTTCGCCAAGCGCAACACCAAGGCGATGGCCTTGTCCATCGACTCGGTCGAGGATCACCACAAGTGGGCGCCCGACATCGGCGAGGTCACCGGCACCGAGCTCAACTTCCCGATCGTGGCCGATCCCGACCACAAGATCGCCGAGCTCTACGACATGATCCATCCCGGCGAGGGCGACACCTCGACCGTGCGCTCGGTGTTCATCGTCGACCCGGACGACAAGCTTCGACTGATGCTCACCTACCCCAAGTCGGTGGGCCGCAACTTCGACGAGATCGTCCGGGTGATCGACGCCCTCCAGGCCACCGACGCCAACCCCATCGCCACCCCCGCCGACTGGGTCCCCGGCGAGCGGGTGATCGTGGCCACGGCCGTGTCGACCGAGGACGCCAAGGAGAAGTTCCAGAACGTCGAGGAGTTCAAGCCCTACCTCCGCTACGCCGACGCTCCCTGACCTCTCCGGCCCAACGTGCGGCGTGGGAGGTCATGACTCGCCGGGCCACCGACGTGGAGTGGAGCTATGGGGACGGCCGGGTGGCGAGCATGCACGCCACCCGGATCCGGAGCACCGGGTCGTCGTCCTCGTCCAACAGGTCGGCCTGGGAGGTCAGTATCCCGCGACCGGGCTTGGAACTGAGCCGCTTCTCGGTGATGACGCACCGCGTGCGCACACGGGCACCGGGCCGGAGCGGCTTGGTGAACTGCACGTGCCAGTCGAATCCGCCGAGAAACGCCCACTCGTTGCCTGGCGCGTTGAGATAGCCGTGGGAGGAGAGGTACCAGAGGCTGATCGCGTACCCGCCGGATGCGACGAGACCACCGAGCGGTGACGCGTCGCCGATGTCCGGGATCGGCGTGCATGGGCCAGGGATCGAATCGCTGACCGTAGGCGAGCATCTCGTGCTCGTCGGCGACGAGCTCGGTTCCCCAGTACGGACGGTCCACCTCGACGTCGTCGTAGTAGACGGTTGCCATGTGCCCACGCTAACGAGTGGCGCCGTGCCC